>DATAMS010000207.1:0-11513 GCA_036260495.1 Thermoanaerobaculia bacterium | reverse complement strand
GACGAAGAGCTTCTTTTGCTTCTGCAGCCGCTGAAGATCGAAGCCGAGCGACGTTACGTTCTCTGCCAGTTCTTCCGGGCGCTCTTCGAAGGCGACGAACACGCCAGGTTCGCCCTGGGACACCCCTCGCACGAGAAACTCGATGCCGAAGAGTGTCTTGCCGCATCCAGGGCCGCCGCAAATCAGCGTTGGTCTGCCGCGCGGGATGCCTCCGCCGGTGATTTCATCGAGACCGGCGATCCCAGTAGGGCATTTTGCCAGTTCGGCACCGGAAGTAGACCTTGGTGGCATGGAGGTTTCCAGGAATGAGTGGGGCGCCTGGCGCCGAATCATACGTGTCTGTCCTTGCCTGACGCAAGAAACGCACGAGCCTTCGAGTATTACTCAAACCCTTTTGGCCGCTCGTCGAGCGCCGAGGCCATGTCGATCAGGCCGGAGGCGAAGATTGGGTTGCTGGTTCGTAGGCGCAGCGGTTTTTTCTGATCGGACTTGATCGCGATCGTGTTGGTGTCGGCATCGACGGCCACTTCGAACACCTTCGGCATCGCTACCTCAGTGCGTTTCTTTTCGTCGGCGATGAGGCGGCGGTTCGTGATGATGAGCATGCCGGTGTCGAGCGGCGCCTGGTGGATGCAGTACTCCTGAAACGCGAGCGGGACCGGCGATTGCGCGTGCGGCATGCCGCCGATGACTGCACGCAGGCTGCGGAATTGTTCGATCGCGTTCGTCTCGGTGGGGACATCGTCTTCGCTGATCCCGAGCCCTTCGCGCAGTGTCAGAACCTCGGCCTCCTGCGCGGTGCCGAGACGGTCGTCGGCGAGGAGATGCCAGACGATCGTGGCGTAGAGATCGCGTTTTGCGGCGTGAATGTCTTCGGACGTCAAGCCAGCGGCATCGCCGGAATCGCTGAGGAGTTTCGAGATCGCTTTTGATTCGGCTACGCCGCGTTGCGACAGCTCTTCGAATCCGATCTGCAGGAGGACACGTTTCGCGGTGGGCGCCCAGATGTCGTACGCGAGATCGAGTGAGGCACGCTCGCCGCGCAGCGCGATCAGCCCGTTCTCGCTGCGATCGACGAGAAGGTGCTCCAGCGCTTTCGTGTACCAGGTGAGGAGCTGCTGATTGCGCGCGACGGCGGCCTCCTGCTCGGCGCGCACGCGTTCCTCGCGCTCGCGGATCTGCCGGCGTTGTTGCGCGGTCATCACGATCGGAATTGCGATGCAGATCGCGCCGAGGATGATCTCGACCCAGCCCTGCGGACCTTTGCGAACGAGAACGCTCAGACCGAGAAGGATCAAAAGCGCGCCGAAGCCCATGAGCGCGAGAAAGCCGAAACTTCGCGGTGTGCCGTCGGGTTTGAGCGATGACAGGAACGGCGTTTGGCTGATGCTCGGCGCAACGGGAAGACTCGGCCCGATGACGCGCTCGGAATCGCCGAAGAAAAAGCCGTCGTTGCGGCGGCGAACGAATTCGCCTTTGGCGCCGGTGCTGAGCGTCAGATCGTCGTCGATGGCGTCGAGAGCGCGCCGCGTGGAGACGCCGAAACGGATCGGGCCGAACGCCAGTTGCTTCTCAACGTAGTATGTCATCGGTAGCCGCCTCGGCTGTGTGCGGACTTGATGCCAGCAGCCCGTTTTTACTTCAACGTATAGAGGTAGGCGGCGATGTCTCTCGCTTCGTCTGGCTTGATGCCGAGGTTCGGCATGATGTTTTGCGTGTTGACCATCTGCGGGTTGAGCAGGTATTGCGTCAGGTTCTGCGTGTTGTTGGGCAGAGTTTGGGCAATCACCGGCCGCGTCGCCACGTGATCGAGCGACGGCCCGACCTCGCCGCGTGGCCCTTCGATGCCTGGAATGGAGTGACAGGCGGTGCAGCCGTACTGCGTGATGAGCTGCTTTCCTTTTGCGGGGTCGGCAGACACAGATTTTGTTTCCTGCTTCGCGCTGCAGGCTGCACCAAGAAGAACAAGGACAACGATCAAGATTCGGTTCAAACGATTTCCTTTCGGCGAAACGTAAGGCCGAACAATATCGCGACATCGAAGGTGATTCCTTCATCGCGATAGACTCAGCTTCGATGAGCGCACTCTACGCACTCGCGGCATTCGCCATGACGCTGGCCGGCGGCGCGTTCGCGTTCCGTTACCGGCAGTACCTGCTGTACATCATGGCGTTCTCGTCGGGATTGCTGATCGGCGTGGCGTTTCTCGATCTGGTGCCCGAGGTGTTCGCGCTGGCGCATGAGCACACGATTGACATTCGCGTGCTGATGCTCACGCTGATCATGGGCTTCCTGGCGATCTTCCTGCTCGAGAAGCTGACGATCATCCACAGCGAGAAACAGCACGACGAGCCGGGACATCATCACAACGTCGGTCTCGTCGGCGCGATCGGATTGTCGTTCCATAGTTTTCTCGACGGACTGGCAATCGGAGTTGGATTCAAAGCGGGGACGCATGTCGGGCTGGTCGTTTTGATGGCAGTCGTCGCGCACGATTTCGCGGACGGGCTGAATACCGTCACGTTCATGCTGGCGACGCGCAACAGCCGCTGGCGCACCGGCGCGCTCCTCGGCATCGACGCACTCGCACCGGTCCTCGGCGCTCTTTGTGCGGGCGTGCTTTACATCGCGCCGCGCCTGCTGGCTTTCCAACTCTCGTTCTTCGCCGGCTTCCTTCTCTACCTCGGCGCCAGCGATCTTCTGCCGCAGGTTCACGCGAAGACGCGGGGAACGCTGATCTTTGCGACGGTCGCCGGAGTGGTCGTGGCCGGCCTTCTCGTCTTCGCGCTGCAGCCGGCATGAAGTTTCCGATCCGCTGGAGTGAACGTACCGCGCTCGCGCTTCTGCTGGCGCTGCTCGCAGTTGCCTATGCGGACATCCTCTTCCTGGGACGCGGCTTCTACATCAGTGATCTCAGCGTCTATCACTACCCGATGAAGCACGTGGTGCGTGAGGCAGTTCGCAGCGGTGAGTTTCCTTACTGGAACCGGCTCTACTCCGGAGGTGCGCCGCTGGCCGCCAACCCGGCGTACGAACTTTTCTATCCGCCGCAATGGCTCGTCTACGTGCTGCCGTTTCATTTTGGGTTGCAATTCCATGTGCTCCTGCATTTTGCGATTGCGATGGCCGGCATGGTTCTGCTGTTGCGGCGCCTCGGCGTATCGATCGCGGCCGCAGCATTCGGGAGCATCGCATTCGTTTTTTGCGGCAGCTATGTGTCGCTATCGTCGAAGCTCCCGATCCTCTTTTCGATTTCCTGGATGCCGCTCGCGCTCTGGCTTCTGATGCGCTTTGCAGAAGAGCGAACGGCCAGGCGTTTGCTGCCGCTGGTGTTCGTTCTGGCGATGCAGATCCTGCTCGGGGAGCCGGCAGGGGTGATGCAGACATGGGCCATCATCGGTGGCTGGTCGCTGCTGCGCGTTTTTCGAAGCCGTCAAAAGAAAGCCGAAGCGAAAGGGATCGCTGCCACGCTGGGTGTGGCCATGACTGCGTCGATCCTCATCGCTGCGGTCCAACTCCTGCCGGCCATCGATTTCGTTCGCGATACCGTGCGGACCAAAGCCTTCGACTTTCGCGTCGTGGCCAACTGGAGCACCCCGCCCGTGCGTTTGGTCGAGCTCATTCTGCCGGGTGTTCTCCGCCACGTCGCCGCAGCGAACGGGAGTGCGTTCATCACCACGATCTACGCTTTCCGCAACGATGCCTATCTGACGGAGATCTACGCCGGTCTCCTGATCGTGCTGCTCTCCGCGGCGGGCGTGCTGGCGGGAGTGCGCGGCCGATGGCTGTTCCTCGGAACGATCGCGGCGAGCATCACTTTGGCGATGGGCGATCACACGCCTCTGCTGCGCGTGTTGTACGACTCCGGCATCTTGTCTTCGTTCCGCTTTCCGGAGAAGTTCCTGCTCACCGCGGCGTTCGCGATCGCCGTCTGGAGCGCGATCGTCTTCGACCAACTGCTCGACGGAGACCGCCGCCTGATCCGATGGGCTTCCGGTCTGGCAATCGTCTGGCTCTGCGTCTCGATCGTTCTGCTCGTTCGTTCCTCGAACGGTGGTGCGCTCGGCACAGCGCACTATTTCGCCATCAACTGCGCTCGCGCGGCGCTGATCGCGATCTGGCTTTGGCTTGCCCGGACGCAGCGAGGGCGCGTCATGACCGCGACCGGCGTGATGCTGCTCGCCGCTGACCTTTGGTACAGCACACTCAACGCGGTTCCGCGCGAGCGGCGCGAGTTCTTCGATCCTGCGCGGGCCGTGGCGCAGATCGACGCATCCGCTCCATACCGCGTGTTCAACGAAGTGGCGTGGCTGGGTTGGGAGGGCGATCCGATCGTCAATGAGATGTTCAACATCGCGCAGGGTTCCATCGCACAGGGTTCGGCCTTCTCCTGGGTGATGCGCAACAGCGTGTTTCCGGAGCTTCCGGCGTTGCGCGGCCTGGCAGTGGCGATGGAAGACGACATCGACCTGACCTCTCTCCGGAACACCGACGACTTCCGGCAAGCGTTCAAGGGAACGCGATCGAGCCATTTTCCCGATGCCGACGAGCCGTATGCGCGAATGGCGAATGTGGGCTGGCGGGTGCGAATGCGGCCCTTTGATGACGCGTTGCGCCAGCAGATTCTGACCGACGCCAGCAAGGCGGTGACAGTCGAGGTTGAGGCGTCTACACGCTGGCCGCGCTACGCATTCGCAGGAAGGCTGGAGCGCACGCCGGACCCGAGCGGATTCCGCTATGCCGTCGAGCGCAATGCCGCGGACACGTCCGTCGCCTACATCGACGCCGATGCGTTTTCTCCCGCGTCCGGCCGCGTGATCCGTTTCCGCGAAACGGCGAACACCGCCAGCATCGACGTCGCCGCCACCGGCCGCTCGTTTCTCGTGGCCAGCGTCACCGGCCATCGCTACTGGTCGGCCACGATCGACGGGCAGCCGGCGCGGCTCGTCGCCACCAACCTGGCGTTTCAGGGAGTGGAGGTTCCAGCAGGTGCGCACACGATCAACATGCGGTATCGCAATCCGCTCGTTCCGATCGGCGCTGTGATTTCGCTGGTGTCACTGGTGGCGTTGGCAGCGGCCGCGTGGTTTCGCGTGCTGATTAGAACCGTGTCACGCGGAGACGCGGAGAACACGGAGAAAAGCACCGCGGCCTCCGTCTCCGCGTGAAAAATCTGTCGTCTACAATTCGCGAACATGAAACGAACGCTTGCGCTGCTCTTGCTCGTCGTCGCTACTGCCGCCCACGCCCGCAACATCACCGAAAAAGATCTCTTCAAGTTCAATTGGATTGGTGATCCACAGCTTTCGCCGGATGGATCGCAGGTGGCGTTCGTGCGCGTGACGGTCGATGAGAAAAAGGACACGTACAACACGGCCATCTGGGCGGTGGCGGCGCGCGCGGGCGCCGAGCCGCGGCGGATTACGAACGGGCCGCGCGATGCCTCGCCGCGATGGTCGCGCGACGGCAAGCTGCTGGCGTTCACGCGCTCGATCGACAAAGACGGCAAGCCCCAGCCAGCGCAAGTGTGGGTCCTGCGCTTCGACGGCGGCGAGCCGCACGTGCTGACCGCGCTGCCGAAAGCAGCCGAGTCGATCGCATGGTCGCCGTCATCGAACACGATCGCGTTCACAGCCACGACGAAGCCCGACGATCTCGACAAGAAAGACGATAAGAAAAAGGACGACGAGCACGAAAGCGATGTGCGCGTCATCAATCAAGCTGTCTATCGCGCCAATGGCGCCGGCTACCGCGACGCCTCGCGCGACTCGCACATCTGGACGATCGACGTTCCCGACTCACTCAGCAGCGACGACGCTCTCCCGAAACCGAAGCAGCTCACCTCGGGCGAATTTGACGAGCGCGATGTGACCTGGAGTCCTGACGGCTCGCAGATTTACTTCACCTCGAATCGCGTCCGCGAGTCGTACTTCGACCGCCGCGATACGGATCTCTTCGCGATACCTGCCGGCGGCGGCGAGATGAAGAAGGTCGCCGACATCGAAGGTCCGATCGGGTCGTACGCGGTCAGTCCCGACGGAAAATGGATCGCGTTCGCGGGTGAGATCAACAACCCCGTGCATTCGTACGATCAGCCCGATCTCTGGCTCGTGGCAACGGCGCCCGGTTCAACGCCGCGGAATCTCACCGCCTCGTACGATTACGACATCCTTTCCGGCGTCGGCGGCGATCAGCGCGCGCCACGCGCGGGCGGGGGAGGTGCGCGTCCGGTCTGGAGCGACGACGGCAAGACGATCTACGCCGTCAGCGCCGAAGAAGGACGCGTCAATCTGAAACGCATTGACGTCGCGAGCGGACGCATCGCGCCGTGGACGACCGGCAATCACGACATCCAGAGCCATTCGATTCGCGGTGGCAAAACCGTTGCGCTAATTTCGACACCAACGATCATCGGCGATCTTTATCTCGTCGCCGGCGACGGAGCGATGACGCGCCTGACGAACGTCAACGACAAGTTGATGCACGAGGTGACGCTGACGGAGCCGGAAGAGATCTGGTACACGAGCTTCGACGGCAGGAAAATTCAAACGTGGGTTCAGAAGCCGCCCGACTTCGACGCCACGAAAAAGTATCCGCTCATTCTCAACATTCACGGCGGCCCGCACTCGGCGTACGGCTACACCTTCGATCACGAGTTTCAGTGGATGGCCGCGAAGGGCTACGTCGTCCTCTATCCGAATCCGCGCGGCTCGACGTCGTATGGCCAGGATTTCGGAAACATCATCCAGTACCACTATCCCGGCGATGACTTCAAAGACCTGATGGCCGGCGTCGATGCCGTCGTCGCACGAGGCTACATCGATCCGAAAAAACTCTGCGTGACCGGCGGCAGCGGCGGCGGCCTGCTCACCGATTGGGTCGTCACGCAGACCGATCGTTTCGCCGCGGCCGCCGCGCAACGCGACATCGCCGACTGGTCGACGTTCTGGTACGTCGCCGACTTCTCCCAATTCCAGCCGTCATGGTTCCGCAAAGCGCCGTGGGAGGATCCGAAGGACTATGTGGCGCGCTCGCCGATCACTTACATCGACCGCGTGAAAACACCATTGATGTTGATCCTCGGCGAAGCCGATTACCGCACGCCTCCGATGTCCGGCGGCGAGATGATGTTCCGCGCGCTCAAGTACCGCCACATTCCGACGGTAATGATCCGCTTCCCCGACGAATCGCACGAGCTCTCCCGCAGCGGCAAACCGTGGCACCGCATCGAACGCCTCGAGCACATCGTCGGCTGGTTCGACCATTGGGTGATGGGCGTGCCGAAGCCGGAGTACGAGGAAGGGTTGCGGAAGTGATTCGGGAGTCGTGAAGCGGGAGTCGGGTGTCGGAGCAAGAACTTCGGCGCTCCGACTCCCGACCCCCGAAAACCGACACGCTACTTCGCGTCCGGAAACGTCACCACCTTGTTCTCGATTGGTTTCACAGTCTTCAGGTAGTCGTAGATTGCGCCGAGGTCTTGATCGGTCATGTGGGAGAAGGCGAGCCACGGCATCACCGTGTTGCGGCCGGGCGGTGCGTCTGGTGCGGTGCTCGCGTCCATCGACGCGAAGGCTTTGAAGCGGCCGATGAATTCTTCTTTCGCGGCGTGGGACATGTAGGTGTCGCTCGCCGGCGTCAGGTTCGCGGTGAAGTTTCGGCCCCACGGTCCTTTCATTTCCCAGCCGCCCGAATACGCCTTCTCGGCGATGCGCTGGCCTTTGTCGTCGTGCGGGGTGTGGCATTCGTAGCAACCGCCGATCGTGGCCAGATACTTTCCGTAGGCGACGGAATCCTTCAGGTCGGGTGCTGTGACCACGCCATCAACGGGCTTCGGCGCGAACTTCACGAAGAGGTTGACGGGGAACTTGATGTGTTTGGCGGGCACGCCCTTGTGGATCGGCTTGAGGGTTCGCAGATACACGACGACAGACTTCACATCGTCGTCGCTCATGCTGCGCATGTGCTCATAGGGCATCATCGGAAAGAGCGCTTCGCCATTGCGATCGATGCCTTCGCGAATGGCGCGGATGATCTCGCCATCGGTCCATTTGCCGAGACCGAACTCCTGATCCGAGGTGAGGTTCTGCGCGGCGACGACTCCTGGGAAGCCGATCTTCTCGTCGAAGATGTATCCACCTTCGCCCTCGGTTCCGGGTTTGACGGGAATCCCGAACTTGATGACGTGGTCCGAATGGCATCCGAGGCAGTCCGCAACATGCTCGACGAGATAGGTTCCGCGCGCGAGCCGCTCCGGCGTCGCCTCGATTTTCTCCGTTGACGCGGGCCGCGAGGCTGGCTTTCGAACCGTAAGCCAGATGACAGCCCCGGCGATCAGCGCGATGACGATCAACACAAGTCCACCCACGATCTTCAGCAACGTTTTCACAGATGCTTCCTCCGATTCGAAACGATTGGCCCCATTTTACGGGAGAATTCGCGTCATGCGTTTCCCGATGATTGCCGCTCTCCTCTTCGCCGCCACTTTGCAGACGAACGCTGATGATGTGACGAAGATCTATGAGCACGACTACGCCTCGCGGCTGGTGCCGCTGCTGTCGGAAGTGCTGCAGTTTCCGACGACGCAGTTCGACACGGAGGCCCACGCCGCGCAAAAAGAGTGGCTCGCGAAATCCGCCCGCGACCTCAGCCTGACCTATCGCGACGCGGGCCTTATCGACGAGATTGAACTTCCCGGTCCCGCCGGCGCACCGGTTCTCGGCTTGATGGTTCACGGCGACGTGCAACCGGTCGATGCCGAGGCCTGGTCGGTTTCGCCGTTCTCCGGCAAGGCTGACGACAAGTTTGTTTATGGCCGCGGCTCGGCAGACGACAAAGGTCCGCTCGTGCAGGCCCTTTTGGCGATGAAGTCGCTCGAGGAGAGTGGCATCAAACGAACGCACACCATTCGGTTGCTCGTCGGAAGCGACGAGGAGACGACGAACACGGACGTGACGGCGTATCTCAAATCGCATCAGGCACCCGACTACACGCTCGTCCTCGACTCTGGATTCCCAGTCATCGTCGGCGAGAAAGCCTGGAACTCGCTTTCGGTCACGACGGACGCGCTGGCCGAGCGAGGCACATCATCGAAGGCGTACGCGGTGATCTATCTCGATGCCGGCCTGGGGACGAGCATCGTTCCCGAGCGTGCCGAGGTGAAGCTGAAGTGGAAGGGAACTGCGCCGGACTGGCAGCCGGTAATCGACGCCGTCACCGCCGCGCCGCGACCGCCCGAGACGCGCATCGTCACGCAGGCGGACGGCGAGATTCTGCGCATCGTGGCCTACGGTCATTCCGCGCATGCCGGCGTGAATCTCGAAGGTGGCCGGAATGCACTCGTCGCCCTCGCCGATGCGCTTGCGGGAAAACTTCCGCGCGGCGGCGCGAACGACATCCTCACCTTCGCCCGCACCGCCGGCAAAGACCTCTACGGCACCGGCCTCGGTATCACCGATCGCGATCCAATCTGGGGCCGCTACGCCGTCAATGTGGCCACGATCAAACCAGCGGCCGACGATCCGAATAAATCGACACTGACGATCAACATCCGCCGCATCCCGCCGCGAAAAGGTCCGCAACTGAAAACGAAGATGGAATCGTTTGTCGCCGCATTCAACAAACGAACAGGTGCATCGCTGACTGCCACCGGTTTCTACGACGACGAGCCACTCGGATTCGATCCGAAGTCGAAGCTCGTGCGCCGTCTCCTCGCGGACTACGGCGCCGCAACTGGGTCAACGAATCCGAAACCCGCAATCTCCGGCGGCGGCACATACGCAAAACGACTCCCCAACGCCATCGCCTTCGGCATGTGGTTCCCCGACAAGCCCTACCCAGGCCATGACGTCGACGAAAAGAACCCGATCGCCGATCTGCAGAAGGGAACGCACGTGCTGATTCGCGCGCTAGTCGATATCGCAACGGGAGCGAAGATCGTCGAGCCATTCAAGCCGTAGCGGAAGGGGTCAGACCGAAAGTGAAAGTGACGCGAAGTGGAAGGCGCCAGACCCGAAGTGGAAGTGACGGAATTTGACTAGCCTGCTGTTGCGAAGGCCAATTTTCGTCACTTCCACTTCGGGTCTGACCCCTTCCACGAGACGTAGATTGGCCAGCGAAGATAAGCAGTAAAACCCGATCCACTTACCCCGCAAACCGCTGCAAGCATCCCAACACCAGCGCGGTGAAATCCTTCTGCACGCGCGCCGTTGTCTCCATCACTTCCTGATGCGTTAGTTTTTGTTTCAGGATGCCGGCGGCCATGTTTGTGATGCAGGAGATGCCGAGAACGGGGATCTGCATCTGCGACATGGCGATGACCTCGGGGACCGTGGACATGCCCACGGCGTCGGCGCCGAGGTGGCGGAAGGCGCGGATCTCGGCGGGGGTCTCGTACGTCGGGCCGGACAGCGCGAGGTAGACGCCTTCCTGGATCAATTGCCCGAGCTCCTGGGCGACGTTCTTCGCGATGTCGCGCAACGATTCCGGATAGGCCTCGCTCATATCGGGGAAGCGGACGCCGAGGTCTTCGATGTTCGGGCCGCGGAGTGGGTTCATCCCCATCAGGTTGATGTGGTCGGAGATGAGCATTAGATCGCCGGCTTGGAACTTCGTGTTGATGCCGCCGGCGGCGTTCGTGACGATGAGCTTCTCGATGCCGAGGCGTCCGATCACGCGCGAGAGGAACATCACCTCGGACATCTCATAGCCTTCGTAAAAGTGAACGCGTCCCTGCATTACGACGACGGGAGTGCCTTGCACGTGCGCGAGGATCATCCGGCCCTGATGACCGACTACGGTCGAAGCGCGCGCACCGGGGATTTCGGAGTAGGGGATCGCAGTCTCGACCTCGAGGGCGTCGACGACGTCGCCGAGGCCGGAGCCGAGGATCACGCCGACGCGGGGCTGCATGGATGATCTGCTGCGAACAAACCTCACGGCTTCATTGATCGATTCAATCATTTGTTTCCTCGTTTGGACGAACTTGGAGCGCGGAGTATAGCGGTGGTTGGTACACGGTTGCCGAGTAGTCAGGTTGCCGTGTTGCCGAAAGGGCTGCAAGGTTGCTGAGTTGCTGGGTGGTCAGTTGACCATTTGCAGCAACACAAATCGGACACGACGAGCTGTCGAGTAGCCTGAGTTGATGCGGTCAACCCGGCAACCGGCAACCTGGCCACCAGGCAACCCAGCAACCATCTATCAACCGCGCCCTCGATCCCGCATAATGCCCGCCATCCAAGCGGTCATCATCAAAATTCGGCAACGACGGGAGCTGTGAATGGAGCGATTTTCCGGGCTGATCGGATTCGTGGGGATTCTGGCCATTGCGTACTTGTTGTCGACCAACCGGCGGGCAATTCGCTGGAAGACCGTGTTCTGGGGCCTGACGTTGCAGATCGTCACCGCCATCGCCGTGTTGCGAGGCACGCAGATCGCGGATCTGTTCCGAAGGTTCATGCCGGCGCTCAATCCCTGGATCGCGGCGCTGATCTTCGCCATCCTCACGATCATCGTCG
>DATAMS010000203.1:0-4538 GCA_036260495.1 Thermoanaerobaculia bacterium | reverse complement strand
GCCAAGTCATCTTCCGTGACTTTCACTTTCGACCTGACCCCGCCTGCTCCCACGACGATTTTCACGCCGGAGCGATTTGCAAAGACCGCGGCCAGCGAATCACTGAGCGGCGTCTGAAGCGATCGTTCGAATATCGCCATCGCGTGACGCGTGACTATTGCGAAACTTGATCGCGTCAGTATCCGCCGCCGAGGTGGGCCAGGGGCGTGAGGCCACATCGCGGATCGGCGTCGACGCGCAGCGCCGTAAGTGGATCGCTCGAGATCCAGACCACACGTTGCGAGGCCAGCGTGGAACGAAGCCTCTCCCCCGCCAAGCGAAGCCGGTTTGGAGTGGAGATGTCCTCGATTTCGCCCCACTCGGTCTCGAGGTCGCGACGCGGACCGCTGACCGACCAGACGAAAAGCGGAACGCCGATCGATTCGAGGTAGTGCCGAACCGCTGCCGGCTCCGCGGAGCTGCTGTCGTGCTCCACGTCAAACGTGCAATCGACCACCAGCACCACTGCGCGGCGATGCGCAGCCGCAACGCTGTTAACCGCCGCCACAGCCACGGCATCAGCAAACCGGCGCTGACTTCCCGGCTCGACCGTTTCGAGAGGGTGATTCTCTGCGTTCGTATCAAACGCCAGGATCAGAAAGCCGGGCAATCCCAGAACACGCGAGCTGATGCCGTCGGACATATCAAAGAGGTTCGCCGCAACGTGCCCCGGCGCCTCCCTACGACGAACGATCGGCCACATGTAGTGCATCGACGTTCCTGGATCGAGCGCAAGTTGATGCGATGGCCGCGGCAACGATCTCCATGCATTGCGTCCATTGCGAATGACACGATCAGGATCGAGCGTGTTGGCGAGCTCATTGACGTTGGGCTCGCGTACGAAGGCCACTTCCGCGTCCGTTTCGGCGGTCCTTGCACGGAGGGGATGACCATGCGCGGAAAAACAGCCATCGAGCGAGGCTGCTTTTTGATCTCCCGTGACCACGATGGGAGTGAGCTCGGAACTGATCGAGTCGCTGATCGCTTCGCCGGCGATCACGACTTCGCGGCGGGCCACAAAGCCGTCCGCGAAGCGCATTTCCGCGTTGATGATGTGTGGCTTGTGGGCGTCCAACGCCGGCAGACGCGCATGAAGCTGCGCGTTGACATGAAGGCTTTTCCCGTCGACGCTGATCGTGCTCCGAACCGGCTGCTTTCCATAAACATTTTCCCACCGCAACGCCGCGGAAATACCGTCCTGATCCTTTTGAAGCTCGATATTGACCTCCGCGGCAGGCCGCGGCAGGTTGATGATCTGCGCGGTCCGGCCCACTTCATCACCATCGCGGTCGTAGGCGACAGCGATCACTTCCCGCGGCTCGAAGGCAGGCCCGAGGTCGATGAGAGTGCGCCACGGCGGCGCGTTGACTACAGCGGACTCTTTACCATCGACAAACACGCGAACGGATCTCACATCGCGGCCGGCCTGTAAGTCGAACTGCTGCAGACCGGACGTCAGCCCGAGGTAGAGAGTGAGAAAAACGATTTGCGCGGGCACGCCAGGATTGTATGTGTTCGATGGCCTGTGCGCCTTCGCTCCTCCGCGTGAAACGGTCCTCAAGAAATCGAGCGGGGTCAGGCCTTTGCACCGTCGCCCCCTTTGTGGGAAACCATCGGGGTCACAGCTTTGGTCTTCAGGTCGAAACGGGTCAGACCGGCTTCGCGGATCACGTCGCGTTTGACCTCCACGATTCGTGGTCGTATTGGAGGTCGTGCTCGACCACTGCGATGGGGATGAAGGATGTGTGTACCGTCAACCTGCACTACATCGTTACCGTCCCGAGGACTACCACGCCGCTGGCATCAATGTTGCGCTGATCGGCGGTCAAGCCCCGACCGAGATTCTGCGAAACGAAACGTTGCGAAAGGAACCTGCCTATGACCTTCACGTTGCCAGGGCTGATCGTCTACATCATCATTGCTGCAATCTGTGGTGCCATCGGCAAAGCGATCGCCGGCGGAGCTCGGGGCGGCCTCATTGTCTCGATCGTCCTCGGCTTTATCGGAGCCATCCTCGGGCCATGGGTGGCGCACAAGTTAAAGCTCCCGGAACCTTTCATGGTTCAGGTCAGCGGGCATCCCTTCCCGGTGCTCTGGTCGATCATCGGCGCCGCCCTATTCGTAGCGATCCTCCACCTGTTTTCGCGCCGAAGGTGACCACGGTTACGCCTTACCGTGATCAGAAGTCCGTCGTTGAAGATGCGGTACGTGCGGACTTCGGTCAGGCGCGATGACGACGGTTCTACTCACAGGAGCGACAGGATTCGCCGGCTCCCGGCTCAGGCCAGTGCTCGAGCGCCGCGGGCTGCGCGTGCGTTGCCTGTCGCGTGACGCGGCGCGGGCGGAGCGGCGGTTCCCCGGAAGCGAATGGATGCAGGCGGACCTGGCCGATCCCGTCGCCGTGCGGAACGCGATGCAAGGCTGCGACGCCGCGTACTACCTCGTCCACGAGATGGGCAGCGGCGGTGACTACCGCGAGCGCGAAGCAGCGGCGGCTCGACTATTCGCGCACGCCGCTGCGGATGCCGGCCTGCGGCGGATCATCTATCTCGGCGGAGTCGCTCCCGGCGCGGGGCCGGCGTCGGAACATCTCCGGAGCCGCGAACGGGTGGGAGAAATCCTGAGCGACGGAGAGGTGCCCGTGCTGGAGTTACGAGCCAGCATGATCATCGGCTACGGCAGTCTCTCGTTCCTCATCGTGCGCGATCTGGCGGCGCGCCTGCCGTTCATGGTTCTTCCGCGCTGGCTCGATTCGAAGACCGAGCCGGTTGCGATCGATGACGTCCTGGTGGCGCTGGTGGCAGCACTCGACATCGAGCTTGCCCAATCGACGGCGTTCGACATCCCCGGCCCCGAGATCCTGTCCGGCCGCGACATTCTCCTGCGGACCGCGCGGGCCCTCGGACTGGCGCATCCGCTCGTAGTACGCGTTCCGGTGCTGACGCCGGGATTGTCGGCGCGGTGGGTCCGCTTCGTCACGCGGGCGCGCTGGGAAGTCGCTCGCGAGATCGTCGTCGGGTTGACTCACGACCTGCTCGCACACGACGCTCGCTACTGGGCTCTCATCGGACACGAGGGGCGGCAACACTTCGATGACGCTGCGTGCGCTGCGATCGCCGAGGATCATGAGCCGTCGACGGGATTCTGGGGGCGCATCGAGCCGGCCATGAAACGGCTGCGAGGCCGCTCGTCATGAGGACGCGAGTCGGTGCGATGGTGCCGCTGGCCTGGGCTACCGCGATGCTGCTGGCGAGATTCATCGATCCCTGGATTCCGATCGCGCTCGCGGCAGTGATCGTATCGGCGGCGATCGTGAGCGCCGGCCGGCCTGACATCCGTGAGCTCTTCCGTCCTGCACCTTCCAGGATTCTCATCGGTCTCCTCGGCGCAGCGATCATGCTCGCTGCGACGTACGGCCTCTTCCCGCTCGTTGCCAGAAGCCTTCCGGCGCTTGCCTCGGAGACTGGGAATCTTTACGCGAGGTTTCTGGCGGGCCGGTCGACAGTCAGCATTCTGTTGTTCGTGATCCCGGTGATCGTCGCCGAGGAGCTGATGTGGCGCGGAGCGTTTCAGGAGTGGATTGCGCAGCGCCTGCCGGCGAGTCGTCTCGCGATCATCGTCCTCGCCGCGGCAGGCTACGCGATCGCCCATCTTCCCCTCGGATCGCCGTTGCTCGCCGGGATCGCGTTCTTATGCGGTCTCTATTGGTCCGCATTGCGCAGCCTGACGCGCAGCGTGGTGCCGTCGCTGATCGCGCATCTGGCGTGGGATCTGGCGCTGATTCTCGTTCCGCTGAACCGGTAGTAACGACTTTATCTCTTTTCCAGTTGCACAACGCCGCCCCAGATCTGTTTCGGCTTCGTTCCTTTGGAGTCGGGAAAGAGCGCGAAGAGTCGCACCAGCAACGGGAGGCGTTTCAGCTCCGCGGCCGTTTGCAGCATCGAGCGGACGTCAATCGGAGTCCAGCCGCATTCATTGAAGAAGGCTGGGCCTTGTTCGGGTGCGAATTTCAGCGGGGAGCCGGCTTGATCTAATTGCGACCCCACCTGCTTCTGCAGCATTGTCAGCAATCGTGGCGAACAAAGGTCGGTCGCCCAGCGGTGAAACGATGGCGGCGCGGCCAGATCGCGGGCCAGATTGCAGACCTCGGCGGCAGTTAGATAAACGATCAATCCTTCGCTGATGATTACGGCCCGTTTCGCGGTGCGTCCGAGCTCCTCGCGCTCCAGCCGGTAAACGGGCTTCTCGCCTCCGCAACACCCTTTGTCCTTTCCAGTCGATTGCCATCGTGTGAGGTCTTGTGCGATGCTTCGCACATGGCAACCAACCTGGCAATTGATCCGGATCTTCTCGATCGCGCCGTCGCGGTCAGCGGAGAGCGTACGAAGACGGCGGCCGTGAAGCGGGCGCTGGAGGAGTTCATTGCCCGGCGACAGCAAAGCAGGATCGCCGATCTTTTCGGCACCCTCGAGTGGGATTCGAAGTACGACTACAAGGCG
>DATAMS010000168.1:0-4497 GCA_036260495.1 Thermoanaerobaculia bacterium | reverse complement strand
TGACGATTCGAACGCTGGCCTGCGATGTCAGCTCGTTTGTGGCGCCGTCTTTGATTGCTGCTTCGAGGTCGTTCCTTCCCCCTCATCCGGCTTCGCCACCTTCTCCCCATCAAAAAGCGGTGGGGGAAAAGGCGCTCGATGTTTGAGCGCGCTTGATGTTTAGGCAGCGATGAATGCCGGCAGCGCGTGAGGTCGGGTAGCGCTCGATGTTCGAGCGGCGCAGTTGAGAACGAATTCTTACGAACAGCTCCCCAATCGAGCGCCTTCTCCCCCCGCGCTTTTTGCGGGGGGAGAAGGTGGCGAAGCCGGATGAGGGGGGCTTGCAAGCTCGCGATCTGCTACGCCAGCAATGCGAAGAGCTGCTAATCACGAGGCGCTCTCGACTGCGCGCGCATTCCGAGGCTGGAGGCGCATCAGGAGATTCTCGATGTCGCCAACATCGGCTGGTTTCGTCAGATGCTCATCGAACCCCGCCTCGATCGCGCGCCGCTTGTCCTCGGGCTGACCGAAGCCGCTGACGGCGACGAGGATGACGTCATCGCCGAGTTGTTCGCGGACTTCTTTTGCCAGTTGGAAGCCGTCGATTCCTGGGAGGCCGAGGTCGACGAGGGCGAGGTCGGGACGCTCGGCGAGAACCACGCGCAGACCTTCCAGGCCATCGCGCGCGTCGACGACTGTGTGCCCGAGGCGGGTGAGCTTGAGGCGGAGAAGATCGCGGACGTCTTTGTTGTCTTCGACGATCGCGATTCGCCGCGCGGCATGCACCTCCACCGACGGTGCGGTCGGAGCGATCGTGACCGCACGGTCGCCGCGCTGTTCGAGCGATGCCGCCAGCGGCAGGCGAACCACGAACTCGCTTCCTTTGCCAACGCCGTCGCTTCGTGCGGCGACGCTGCCGTGATGCAGCTCGGCGAGATTGCGCACAAGAGCCAGGCCGATTCCCATTCCGCCCTGCGCGCGGCCGATCGCGTTTTCCGCTTGTGCGAAGAGCTCGAAGATGCCGCCGATGCGCTCGGGCGCGACGCCGACGCCGTCGTCGGTCACGCGGATGGTGGCCTGGCCGCTGTCATCGCTCAGATCGAGCGTGACGTGTCCGCCTTCAGGCGTGTACTTGATCGCATTCGTGAGGATGTTGGTGACGATCTGATCGACGCGCACCGGATCGGCGTCGACGATGAGGCGATTCTCGGGCGTGCGCAGCGAGAGAGCGACACCCTGCCGTTGCGCCACAGGAAGGACGGTACGCACAGACTGCGTGACGATCTCCGCGAGATTGATGCGCTGGCGTTTGAGCACGATCTTACCCGCGGCCACGCGCGAGAGATCGAGCAGGTCGTTGACGAGGCGCGTCAGATGCCGCGACTGCCGCTCGATGAGCTGCGCTTTTTCAGGATCGATCCGGCCGTCGGGATCCGTCATCTGCGACGCCAGCAGAATCGCGCCGAGCGGATTGCGGAGCTCATGCCCGAGGACGGCGAGGAAGCGATCGCGCTCGTGGACGCGCTCTTCGAGTTGCTGCATCAGATCGCGGATGTCGTACTGGCGCAGGCGCGCACGAAGCGCGGTGTGGGCGGCGCTGATCAGACTCTTGATGCGCACCGGGCGGTCGACCAGCGTGACGTTCGTGCGGCGGACGAGGCCATCGAACGAGTGAACTTTGGCTTCGAAGGAAAGCGCGCCGGTGAGGATGATCAGCGGAATCTCCGACCACGGCGGCTGGCGCGAAAGCGTCCGCAGCAATTCCGAGGCGCCATCGTGTGTCAGCGCCTCTTCGGTCAGGATGATTGCGCCCGCTCCGTCAGCCAGGTCGGTGCAGAGTTGGTGTACATCCGCACACGTCGCGCAGTTCAAGCCGGCTGCTTTCAACTGCGCGCACATCAGTTCCGCGTCGCGGCCGATTGGCGCCACGATCAGAATGCGGTCGGATCGATGACCGCCGGCTGGGGGATTCGCTTCAATAGTCACGCGTCTCTCGAGGGTCCGACGGTGCCGTCGTAGGTTGGGATTCCGGACATGACGCCGCGGTAGTTTTCCAGGGGCGGTCCGATCTTCAGACCGCCTTTGCCCATGGTCATCGAGCGAATCGCGGTCTCGTGCGGTCCGCTCCGTTTCTTGACGACGGAGATGGCCTTGTGAATCCGGCCTCCCGCTTCGAAGTAACGAAGAAGAATCACTGCATCCGCGAGGTAACTGACGTCGACCGTCGACTGCATGTGACCGACCAGCCCATGCTGCGCGAAGACGAGGATCGTGGCTACGCCGTTCTGGCCGAGGTAACTGAGAAGCTCGTGGAGGTGAAGCAGAAGGAAACGCTCTTCCGGCACCGCGTTGAGGAAACCGTTCAAGCTGTCGATGACGAGCACGCGCGCTCCGCGCTCCTCGACGGCTTCGCGCACGAGATGCGCGAACTCGCCCGGTTGCAACTGTGCCGGATCGACCTGGCGGATCGTGACCATCCCTTCGTTGACGAGCGGCTCCAGCGGCATTCCCAGCGACGCGGATCGCGCCAGGACGCTGCCGAGACTCTCCTCGAAAATGAACATGGCGGCCTTCTCGCCACGTTTTGCCGCGGCCACGACCTGCTGCGTCGCCAGCGCCGACTTGCCGGAGCCGGCAGGGCCCATGATCAGCGTGCTCGTGCCGCGGTCGAGGCCACCGCCGACCATCGTGTCGAGCTCGGGAATCCCGGTCGGCACCTGTTCATGCGTCGCGATCGTCCGATGCTCCGCCGCCACGAGCCGCGGGTAGACGACGATGCCGCCAGTGAGGACATTGAAATCATGGAAGCCGTCGCGAAAGGCGAGGCCGCGAACTTTGACGAGTTGCAGCCGCCGCCGCGCCGCGCCGTAGACCGGTGTGTAGCGCTCCAACTCGACGACACCATGCGGCACGCTCTGGAGCTGGATGTCCTGAAACTCCGAGGTGCGGTCATCGAGGCAGAGGACCGTGACGTTGCGGCCGGAGAAGAATTGTTTGAGCGCGAGGATCTGCTTTCGATAGCGAAGTCCGCTCTGCGCCAGCAGACGAATCTCGCTGAGCGAGTCGAGCACGATACGGCGCGGTTTGACGCGATCGACTTCCTTCAACATCCCTTTGATCGTCTCGCCCAACTCGACCTCGGCCGGATAGAAGACCGTGGTTTCTTCCTCGGCCAGCGCTTCCTCGCCGATCATCTGTTCGTAGATGGCCAGACCGTCGAGCGACCAGCCATGCGAGGTCGCCACCGCGCGCAACTCCTCGGCTGTTTCCGACAGCGTGATGTAGAGACCAGGCTCGCCTGCGCGCATTCCTTCGAGCAGAAACTGCAGGCCCATCGTCGTCTTGCCGACGCCCGGGTCGCCCTGAATGAGATAGACGCGGTTGCGCGGAAACCCGCCGAGAAGGATGTAGTCGAGACCCTGGATTCCTGTGGGTGCAAACTCCGATTTCATGCTCCTGCTCCCATGCGAACAATCTTTGCGATGGCACACCTGCGGCGGGCACTCGCCCCAACCCCAGTTGTGTCCGGAACCAAAAGTGAACGGCGCCGTGGGCTGCGATGTCCCCCGAATCCGTCGCGGCTGAGTACGTTCATTCCAACTTGCGTGCCATGGTTGGGAGGGGGCTGTTCGAAATCTGGGAGGACGATGCGATGATGTGTTCGTGCGGATAACCCTCACCATAGACGACGACGTTTTGGATGCGGCGCGCAGGGTGGCCACGGCCGAAAACAAGAGTGTCGGGTCGGCACTCTCTGAGCTCGCGCGACGAGGGCTTGCATCTCAAAGCAAGTCGAAAACGCGCCTCCGATTCCCGGCCTTCAAGGTGTCGCGCGATGCTCGTCCGTTGACGCTCGAGCGAGTCAATGAAGCGTTGGACGATTGACCACATGTCTCGCATCGACGTCTTCACAATTGGCCAGCACGCGAGCTACACGAAGACATTCACGGACGACGACGTGCAACACTTCATCGCCATCACCGGCGACGTCAATCCGCTTCACGTCGACGATGCCTTCGCGGCGGAAACGAAGTTCGGCCGGCGCGTTCTCCACGGCATGCTCACCGCATCGATCTTCTCGACGATGGTGGGCATGCTGCTCCCCGGAACCGGCGCGATCTACCGCTCGCAAACGCTGCGGTTTCTGTTGCCGGTCTACGTTGGCGACACGGTCATCGCGCATTTCGTTGTTCGCGCGATCAATCGCGCGAAACACCGCCTCGAGATCGATGCGTGGATCGAGAACGAAGCAGGGGAGCGGGTGATCGAGGGAACGTGCGAGGCGGGGTTGTTGCAGTGATCGAGAAAAGTATTCACAACAGAGACTCAGAGGACACAGAGGTTTTCTCTGTGCTCTCTGTGCCTCAGTGGTTAGATTTTCTTGGAGGGCGTCATGAAACGAATCATCCTTGCCTCACTGCTTCTCGCAATCTCACTCCCCACATTCGCCGACACGAAGTGCCATATGAAGTTCACGCTCAGCGGCTGGTCGGCGTTTTACAAAACTGCTTCGGGGAG
>DATAMS010000159.1:0-8165 GCA_036260495.1 Thermoanaerobaculia bacterium | reverse complement strand
GTCTTCGGTCCCTTCGACAGCCTCGGCGGACTCAAAGCCATCACGAACGCGCCAGGAAACGGAATCCTCGTCACGATCGATGAGCTGGACCGGCCGGCCGAGGGCGATAAGAAATGGATCCGGATGCACCAGACCGCGATCCAGTCCGACATCATCAAGAAGTCGGAGTTCTGCGTGGCCTGTCACCAGGTCGCCGTCTATCCCGGGATCAAGCTCGAAACCGTGTGGGAAGAGTGGCGCGCATCACCCGCGGCGAAGGAAGGCATCACCTGCCAGCAGTGCCACATGAGCAAGAATCCCGGTCATGATGACGGGTTCGAAACCGGATGGGTCGCGGAGATCAACGGCAAGCATTTCGTCAATGACCGGCCGCGCACCGATCACACATTCGTCGGTCCGGGCTATCCCATCAGTCATCCCGGTCTCTTCCCGTTCCGGCGCGAGGACTCTCCGTTCACGCCGCAGCAGTGGCTGAAGTTTGACTACCGCGCCAAATGGGGAAGCGATGATTTCGAGAACGGCGCGGCGGCATCGTCCACGTTCCCAACCGAATGGCAGAACGCTGCCGATCGCAAAAAAGCTTGGGTCATCGTTCAGGAGAATCTCGGGCGATGGCGCGATCGCGAGGAAGCGCGCCTGAAGTTGATGGAAAGCGCCTCGCGCCTCGACGGTCCTTTCTTCGACGCGCCGCCGCAAACGGGTAAGACGTTCTCGTTCAATTACAAGCTCACGAACCTGAACAAAGGCCACAACCTCCCCTCCGGCTCACTCGGAGCGCAGCCCGAGTTGTGGCTGAACGTCGTTCTCGTCGATCCTGACGGAAAGCGAGTGTGGGAATCCGGCTACGTCGATAAAGACGGCGACTTGGCTGACCTGCAGTCGATCGAGGTCGGCGATCAGACGCTTCCGCACGACGATCAGCTCTTCAGCATGCAGAGCAAGTTCCTGACGACGAATCTCAAGGGAACCGATCGCGAGATGTATCTGCCGATCAATCTCGATTTCGATCAGGATCCGTTCATCCGTCCGGGCGGCGCGCCGACGTCGATTCTCAATCATCCTCCAAACGCCCGTCTCGAAAAGCGCAGCATCCCGCCGCTCGGCAGCCGCACCGCGCACTACAAAGTCCCCGGCAATCTGCTGATCAAAAAGGGCACGTACCGGCTCGCGGCGCGCCTGCGCGGCAGAACGGAGCCGATCTATTTCATGGAGTTCGTCTTCGCCACTACGGCGATGAAGCAGACCGAGAACGAATGGGTCACTGACACCCATGCCTACGCCGTCGCATTCGACGTCCATTGAGAGAGGGCGATCATGAACGGAAAAGCGAATCCCCTGCTCGTCGCTCTGCTCGCGCTCGTCGTCGGCGTCCCGTGCGCCTTTGCGGACGACGACATCGCTCCCGAGGCGAAGGTCGCTGACGCGGCGGCGCCGGACAACATGAAGAATCCGTGCGTCCCGAAACCGCTCCCGCCGGCGAGCAGCGAACATTCCGTCGATCCCGCGGCCAAACTGCTGCCGGAGGCTCCGGACCCGACGTGGTTCAAAGACGATCCGTGTTATCGGAAGCCCTACGACTCCGCGGCCGAGCTGGAGATCTACAGCGGCAAGCACGCCATCGAGAGGCCGCGTCCGCCCATCGAATGGGGCCTTCGTCTCTACGACCGCGGAGCGTACGCACCGCGAGCCACGTGGCTCGGTGCGAAGAATCCGATCGGATTTCACTTCCTGACCTTCGGCGATTTCCGCGTCGCCGCCGCCTACAACGACAACGGCAAGGTGGTGGGCGGCAAGACCGAACAGTCGCAGGTCGCCGCGCGCCTGAACCTGGACATGGACGCGCAATTCACCGCCACCGAGCGAATCCACATGTTCGTGCGTCCGATCGACAAGAACGGATCGTTTTCGCGCTATCTGATCAGTGGCCAGACGAAGGACAAGTTCGTCCACGATCTCGACTTCAACATCGACACGCTGTTCTTCGAAGGCGATGCCGCGACGATGGCGCAGGGATTCACCGGCAACACCAATCCGTACGACAGGCCGTTCGCGATCGGCAGAGTTCCCATCGTCACGCAGAACGGCGTCTGGATCGAGGATGCCATTGACGGCGCGGCCTTCAGCATCACGGCCAAGAACAATCCGACGTACGACATCAGCAACATGGACATGACGTTCTTCGTCGGCCTCAATAAAGTGACCACCGCCGCCGATCCGGGCGACAAGGCGCGCGTCATCGGCATGGCCGGATTCGCCGATCTGCTGCGCGGCTATCTCGAGTATGGCGTCGGTTACCTCGACGCCGAGGTCAATGGCCACAGCTACGTCAACGCCACCGCCGCGTTTTCGAAGCGGTATCGCGGGCGCCTCGCCAACAGCGTCCGCCTGATCGGCAACTTCGGTCAGAAAGGCGTTGCTGGAGCAAAGACCGCTGACGGCGCGCTGCTGCTGATCGAGAACTCGCTCGTGCCGCGGCGGCACTTCGGTTTCGACGTCTCCGCATTCAACCCGCTGAATTTCGTCCCTTACTTCAATTTTTTCGCCGGCTTCAGGAGTCCGCAGTCGCTGGCGCGCGGCGGCGACTCCGGCGGCGTGCTCCGAAACACCGGACTCGCCTTCGAGACCGACGGCATGACCGGCTACCCGACGCTCGACGCCACCGCCCACGACAGCTACGGCGGCGCTGTCGGTGTGGAGTACCTGTTCGGCCTCGACCGCCAGATCGTCATCGAAACGGCGGTTGTGCAGCGCCGAGGAGACAGCCCGCTGCCTGGGTCGGAACACTCGATCAGTCTTCGTTATCAGCGTCCGTTCACGCCCCGATGGATCCTGCGCATGGACGTCATGAAGGGATGGCTGCAGGGACAAAACGACATCGCCGGTGCGCGCGTGGAGCTTCGCTGCAAATTCTGACGCCGCCGTGAAGTGACCAAAGGAGGAGGTTCTCGATGCCCATCTTTCAATTGAATGTCAACGGCAAGCGGCACACCGTCGATGTGGACGGCAACATGCCGCTGCTGTGGGCGCTGCGCGACATCCTCGGCCTCAAGGGAACGAAGTTCGGTTGCGGCGTTGCGCAGTGCGGCGCCTGCACAGTGCATCTCGACGGGCGCGCCGTTCGCTCCTGCTCCGTCGACGTCGGCGTGGCGCAGCTCTCCAAGATCACGACGATCGAAGGACTGTCGTACGACGGCAGCCATCCATGTCAGCGCGCGTGGGTCGAGCTCGGCGTGCCGCAATGCGGCTTCTGTCAGCCGGGCCAGATCATGAGCGCGGCCGCGCTTCTCGCCGCGAACCCGCACCCCGACGACGCGCAGATCGACGCCGCAATGCGCGGCAACATCTGCCGCTGCGGCACCTATCCACGCATCCGCGAAGCAATCCACAAAGCGGCAGGGAGCTAAGCATGAGCGTCATCTACCGAGTGACTCGCAGGGATTTCCTTCGTGATGCCGGTGTGGCCGCCGGCGCTCTGGTGTTCGGCTCCTACCTCTTGCCCGAGAACCTCTTCGGCAAAGACGTCAAAGCGGACCTTGGCAAAGTCAAAGAGATCCTGCACAACCATTTGACGCTCAACCCGTTCGTCGCCATTCAGCCGCTGGACGGCACGATCGTCATCGTCACCTTCCGGCCGGAGATGGGACAGGGGATCCGATCCACGCTCGCCGCAGTTCTCGCCGACGAGCTCGAAGCGGATTGGAGCCGCGTCAAGCTGCATCAGGCGGATTGCGATTCCCTCGCCTTCGCCCTCGCGTTTCCGTACAAGATTCCGCCGGGCACCAAGCTGCCGTACCCATTTGATATCCCTCCCTTCACCGAGCCCCCCACGGACAAGCCAATGTACGTCATCGGTGGCGAGGGCTCGCAATTCGCCGACAGCTCGCGCAGCATGACCGCGTACTTCCAGGCCATACGGCTCACCGGCGCCGGCATCAAGCTCGTCTTCCTCCGCGCCGCGGCACTGAAGTTCGGAGTCGACATCAGCCAGTTGCGCGCGCAGCAACACAAGATCTACCACGACGCCAGCGGCCGCTCCGTCGAATACCACCATCTGTTGCTCGAAGCCGGGAAGGTGGCGATACCGCTGGCGAACGAGGCCGAAGACGCCCTCAAGCAGAACCCGTCCGAGTGGCGCTTCATCGGCAAGGAAGGAATGCCGTTCGTCGACGCTCCCAACATGGTCATGGGGAAGGTCGAGTATGGCGCGGACATCAACGTGCCCGGAATGCTGACGGCGATGGTCGAGCGCTGCCACGTCGCCAACGGAGTGCTCGTGAGCTTCGATGCGACTGAGGCTCTCGCGGTGCCCGGCGTCCGAAAAGTCACCGCCGTCCTTCCCCCCGGCCTTGCGCCAGGAGGCGTGGGCCGGGCGTTCGTGCCGCACGCAGGCGTAGCCGTGATCGCGGACAATACCTGGGCCGCATTGAAGGGTCGCCGGGCGCTTCGAGATCACATCAAATGGGACTATCCCAAGGATAACGATCACAGCCACTACGAATCATCGGCCTTTCGCGACGAGCTCGAAAAATCGACCAATGCCGCGGGAGACGTCGTCAGGAAAAAGGGCGACGCAATGAGTGCCATCGCGTCGGCCGTAACGCAGGTCAAGGCGGACTACTACGTTCCCCTCCTCGCGCAGGCGCCGATGGAGCCGCCGATGGCCATCGCCCTCCTCAAGAACGACCACAGTCTGGAGGTCTGGGCGCCCACACAAAATCCCGATGCATCGCAGCAAATGGCGGGACGTCTGGCATTCGGAATCCCGGAAAAGGATTGGGCGAAAGAAGACATGATCGCCCGGATGCGCAAGGACGTGACGCTGCACATGCCGCTGGTCGGCGGCGGCTTCGGCCGCAAGTCCAAACCGGATTACATCGGCGAAGCAGCGCTTCTCGCCGCACAGAATCCCGGCGTCCCTATCCGCGTGCAGTGGACACGCGAAGACGACATCCAGTTCAGTTACTACAACGCCGTCAGCAGCCAGCATCTGGAAGCGGGTCTCGACGCCGATGGGCATCCCACCGGTCTTCTGCTGCGCAGCGCGTTCACGTCCTTCCTGGCGACGATCTTTCCCCCGTCGCAGGCGGAAGCGCGCGCCGCCTTTTTTGACAGCGGCAAGGACAAGTACGGCTCCGGCATTGAGCGTGCGCAAGGCCTTGAAGACATGCCGTACGATCTGTCGAACATCCAGATCGAGAACTGCCCCGCCACAAACCACATCCGCACCGGCTGGATGCGCTCGGTCGCCAACATCTACCACGCCTTCGGCATCTGCTCCTTCGCTGGCGAGATGGCCGTTGCGGCGGGACGCGACTGCAAAGACTATCTGCTCGAACTGATCGGGAAAGGCCGCATCCTGCCGTTGCCATCCGAGGGTGTGAAGCGATTCCGCAACAACGAGCTGCCGCTCGAGATGATCTCGGTCCCGATCGAGGGCGGAAAAATCCGGCAGGTCGTGCCCGGTTTTCCACCCGATACGCAACGGCTCATCGACGTCGTGAAGCGTGTCGCGACGGAGTCGGGCTGGGACGAGAAGGTCAAACGTTACAAAGGAATGAAGGGCCGCGGCCTCGGCATCGCCGCTCACCGCAGTTTCCTCAGCTACGCCGCGATCGTCGCCGATGTCACGCTCACCGATTCGGACGATCCGAATGGTGCGAAGGAGCTCAAGGTCAACGAGATCTGGGGCGTCATCGACTGTGGCCTGGCCGTGAACCCCGATCGCGTTCGCGCCCAGATGGAGGGCGGCATCAACTACGGTCTCAGCTACGGCCTCCTCGGCGAGATCACGGTGAAGGATGGCGGCGTCATGCAGCACAACTTCGATGACTATCCCGTTCTGCGCATGCACCAGGCGCCGAAGATCAACGTCTACATCATGAAGAACGACCATCCGCCAAGCGGCGTCGGCGAGCCCCCGACACCGGCCGTCGCGCCGGCCGTAGCCAACGCCATCGTCGCCGCGGGTGGCCCGCGCATCCGCGCGATCCCGTTCGCCGCGAAGGTCGACTCCGACAAGACGAAGGTCATCGTCCGCTGAGCCGGCGCATCAACGGGAGCGGATTTTGAACCGGTCCGCTCCCGGGTTGGATCATTGCATACGATTCCCGACGGATTCACGTAACGCATGCACGAGATCGACAAAATCATCGCCGTCTGCCGCTCGGTGATCGACTCCGGCAGCCGAGGAGTGCTGGTTACGGTTGTGCGAACGCAAGGATCGACGTATCGCCGCGCCGGCGCGCGGGCTGTCATCGGCGAAGATGGAACGCTCGCCGGCGCCATCAGCGGCGGTTGTCTCGAACGCGACCTCGGCGAACGCCTTTCCGTCTGGCTCGCGGACATGACGCCGCGGCTCATCACCTACGATTCCACGCGCAGCGACGATCTGATTTTCGGCCTCGGGCTCGGATGCCGCGGCATGCTCGATCTCCTGATCGAGCCGTTCGACGCGCAACATCCGCCGCGCCTCGTCACCGGCTTTCATTGGAACGGCAACGAGCCGGTGGAATGGACGACGATCCTTCCCAACGGCGAATCGATGATCGAGATCTTCCGCCCGCCGCGCGCGGTCCTCATCTTCGGAGGCTCGGACACTGAGCCGGTCGCACAACTCGCCCGAACGGTCGGATGGCGCGTGGAAGTGATCAAGGCGCGCGCGGAGTTCGATCCGCGCGGCTTCGATGCCGCCGTCGTAATGACGCACAACTTCGAGCGCGACACCACGATCCTGCGCCAGCTCCTCGCCTCACCAATCCCCTACATCGGCCTCCTCGGCCCCAAATCGCGCGGCGAGGAGTTGCTCGCGGAAATCGGCGCAACGCGCGACTCCCGTCTCCACAGCCCCATCGGCCTCGACCTCGGCGCCGAGACTCCGGAAGAGATCGCGCTCTCGATCGTCGCCGAGCTCCAGGCCGTCTTCGAGCGCCGTTCCGCCCGCTCCTTGCGCGAGCTGTCGACGCCGATTCACGAGACCGTGGACAAACCGGCGTGCGCGTAGTGGACGCGATGCCTGAATGCTCTCTTGACACCTAAGAGCACGGCTGCTAGTGTTTCTTGCCACATTACTGCTACGAATGTTGCTCGCGTCGGAGTTTAATTCGTATCTCGACGGAGGTTCGCATCATGCGAAGACCATACGCCCTCTTATTTTCTGTCGCTTTTCTCCTTGTACCTACGCTCGCCTCCGCCTGCAACGAGTACACAATTATTAAGTATCAAGTCACGCAATGGTGGGATGGCACAGTCACCGTCCAGTACACGGGCATGGACTTTTATAGTGATTGCACGGTCACCGGCGGAGGTGGCCCTGACAATGGCAACGAAGGTGGTGGAGGGCCGGGCGTCTACTACATTCCGATTCCGCCTAGTATTAGCATCATCAACGTCAACACAACTGATCCATACAATCCTATCGTGACGGCTGATGTCGCTTCCAATGATCCGGATGATCCAGTGAACGAAATTAATCTCGAAGTTGACGGCGTCACGGTTGACTGGGCCTACTGGGGAATCACTCCTTTCGCCAGGTATCAATTACACCTCCCCGAGATCATCTATTTCCCGGATGGCACCGCTAGCCTCACCGCAAAGGCATGTTCGGCAGGAGGCATCTGCTCCACCTATACCGCCCACATATTTCGCACCACACCGTCGCCCAACACCGCGAACACATCTATCTACGCCGCATGGATCGAGTTAGATGAGGGGGGCGAGACGGGTGTATCCGGGCCGATCCCCGTGACGATGCATGCCTACTATGGTCACGGAATGCGACAGATGTACACGACAACACTTTTCGCTGTGCAGAGGTAGGTGAAACCTCTCACTATCTGGTCCGGGATTCCTTAGTAACCATCTCGGGCGTCGGTCACATGCCAGACTGGAGCGGTAGCGTCACGGCAAGCGGAACCATTGGCTGGTGGAATTCGTGGGGCCTGTCGGACTCAGCAAATCCCATTGGCTGTACTTTTCCAGTGCAATGTTCATCCAAGGCTGGGGGCGTCTCCGGCGCGTTCGGCTACGCGCCCTCAGTTCGAGAGACGCTGTCATCCTTTCTCATCGAGGGTCAACCCGCGTTGATCACAAACGGTTGGCTGGAAATCAGTTTCCAATGATTTTTTACCCGAGCTTCGCCATGTCGGCACTCTGCTTTCTGGCCAGTA
>DATAMS010000154.1:0-6057 GCA_036260495.1 Thermoanaerobaculia bacterium | reverse complement strand
CTTCACTGCCAGGTCTCGCCGACACCACCGCCTCGCTCCTCACGCAGGGCACGACCACGCACAGCGCGGAAGAGATCGCGCGCGGCGTCGAAGCGCTCGGCGCCACACTCGATACCGGCGCCGGTTGGGATCAGTCATCGGCCGACATCAGCGTGATGTCGGCGAAGTTGCCGCAGGCGATGGCGTTCATGGCCGATGTGCTCAGGCATCCCACGTTCAAACAGGAAGAGATCGACCGCCTGCGCAAACGGAACAGCGATGCACTTGCGGTAGCGATGAAACAGCCCGGCCGGCTGGCCAGTTTCGTTGCCACGCACGTGATCTTCGGCGATGCACCGTACGGCCACAACCTCGGCGGCACGCCGCAATCGCTCGCGCACATCACGCGCGACGACATTGCTGCCTTTCACCGCGACCACTACCGCCCCGACAACGCCATTCTGATCATGGGCGGCGACATCACACCCGCGAAAGCGTTCGCGGTGGCGGAGGAGTTGTTCAGTAGTTGGAAGCCGGTCGCGGACTCGCACCTCACGCAAGCGCATTCGCCGAAAGTTCTCCCGGCCTCGCGAGTCGTCGTTGTGGACATGCCGTCCGCCGGACAGGCCGCGGTCGTGGTCAGCCGCGTCGGTCTGCGCCGCGCCGATCCCGCGTACTACCTCGCGCTCGTCACGAACGCCATCCTCGGCGGCGGCTTTTCGTCGCGCCTCAATCAGGAGATCCGCATCAAGCGCGGACTCAGCTACGGCGCCAACAGCTCTTTCGATCTTCGCCGCGACAGCGGGCCGTTCAGCGCAACCGCGCAGACAAAAAACGAATCGGCCGGCGAAGTTGCAGGCCTGATGATCGACGAGATGAACAAGCTCGGCACGACGGCTGTCGAACCGGCGGAGCTCGGCCCGCGCAAGGCCGTACTCATCGGCGGTTTCGGCCGCCAGTTGGAAACCACCGCAGGCCTCGTCAACCGCCTCGGCACCCTGGCCTTGTACGGATTGAGCCTCGACGAGATCAATCGCTACATCAGCGGAGTGCAGGCCGTTGGGGCTGACGATGTTGAGAAGTTTGCCGCATCCCGCCTCGCAGGCAACGACGCCAGCATCGTCATCGTGGGCGACGCAAAGAAGTTCCTCCCAACGCTGCAGGCACGTTTCAAGAACGTCGATGTGATCCCGATCGACGAATTGGATGTGAGCGCGGCGACGTTGCGGAAGGCTCGCTAGTTGCTCACGCGAAGACGCGAAGGCGCGAAGGGTTTCTTCGCGTTCTCCGCGTCTTCGCGTGACGGGGGTTCGGTCAGTCCGGCAATCTCACTGTTTGGTGTTCGTGCCTGACTTCCTCGCCGTCCGTGGACGATGTTCGGAACGCGCGGAGACGATTCGGTCTACCGCTGCCAGGAAGGGATCATCATCCGAGAGCCATCCCGGTACAGCCCCGAGACCCTGCTTGCTATTGCTGCTTCATCCCTCGGTCCGTCGTCAGATACACCGCGAATGATCCGAGCCAATGCCCACCCTCGTAGTGCTCACCAGTTACGGAGGCCAGTCCAGCGTCACGATGAGCGGCTGCAATCTTGCGGATCAGAGAAACACGCGAATCGGACTTCGGCAGCCCTGACGCGATTCCTTCCAGCATCCAGGCGCGGCTGAGATTCAATCCATCGAGGTGGGCGAGTTTCGGATCGCTCGGGTCGGTGACGATTTCCGGATGCAGCGAGGAGAAGCGCGGCAGAAACGCGCGCAACCAAGTCGCGTACTCCTTCGGCGGTAAGACGCGGCGCATCACGTCGGCTTCGGCGATGCAGGGCGAGAGGAAGTCTTCGCCGGACGGCTCGTAGGTCAGCGGACATGCTTTGTCGTTTTCGAAGAAACGGCGCATGGCAGAGCGCGCAATCTCCTTCAACGCGGGATCGTTCGCTGAATCGATGATGAGTCCGAGCGCGAAGGCGGATTGACTATGCTCGCCGGAGCGCACCGGATGCGAGAGTTTCGGTAGCCACGTGGCCAGCCGCTCGTTCGCGGCCAGCTCAAGCGGCTTCAGATTCGCCGACAACTCGCGCCCGAGCGGGTCATCCCACTCGCGCAACTCCGCCGCCAGTTGGAGCAGCCACGCCAGCCCGTACGGCCGCTCGAAACTCGCGCGTCCATCGCCGCGCAGATACGCCGCCTCCTGCGCGATGTTCTCCGGCGTCAGACTCTGTTTCAGAGCCGCCCGCGCATTCGCCGCGAACGGCGCGTTCGGAAACGTTCGCGCCAGCCGCGCCAGCAACCAATGACCGTGAACCGACGAGTGCCAGTCGTAGCAACCGTAGAACGCCGGAGTCAGCATCCGCGGCGGCGCGACATCTTTGTCGCTATTCAGGTTGTGCCCGATCTTGTTCGGATACTCCTTGTGCACGCAAGCCAGCGCGAGGTTCGCAAATCGTTCGGCCGACTTGGCGTCGAACTCGGCAGCGTGAAGAGAGGTGGCGGCGAGAAGGAGCGCAGCGAAGGTCAGACGAATCATGCGCGTGAATGTAGCATTGCGAGCTCATGTCCATCACGAAGGCGCAGCGCCTTGTCAAGTTTCTGCGGCTGTTGCGGTGGGCTGCTCCTGCGTCAGATGCCGGAGAGGCGTTTGAACTCGTCGAGCGTATTCTCAACGCGGTCGAGGATGAGTTCTCAGGAACTCCATTCGATCCATCTGCGTGGCAGACAGATGGACGGCTTTACCCGCCTCAAGTCGATAGCCGGCGTGTAGTCCCCGGCAGACCGGACGTGACGAGATACCGCAGTCGGTCGCACAATACGTTTATTGCGGAAAACGGCGCAATCGAAATTCAGACGATCGACGGTCTCGTTCTGCTATCAAAAGCCGGAGCGGACGGAGAAAGCGTATGGAACAGATGAACGACATCGAAATCATCGAACATGATCTTCGGAGCCGCTTTCCTGGTGCGACCGTCACGATCGATGCTCCCACCGATCCGGCGGGTACCTGGTACGTCGATGTGAGAGACGATCATCAAGCACTGACTATTCAATGGCGTCGCGACCGAGGCTTTGGGGTCTCCGCCGCATCAGATGCATACGGCGAAGGCGCAGAAGAGATTTACTCCACGATCGCACAAGTCGAGAGCCGCGTAGCAGAGCTCCTCTATGGTACGTACTCGGAAATGTGAAAGCCTCACCGATGCATGTGCATCAGGATGTACCCAACCAGAATCAACGCCAGCACCACAATCACGATGATCGTGATCGATGCCGAATGCGATGAGCCGCTTGTCGCGGTGTGCTCGTAGACCACTTTGCGCGAGACGCGTTCGTCGTCGTCGCCTGCGTTGGTCGTGACTGTTTCGCGGTCGCGGAGGCGTTCGTCTTCAGTTGGCTCGGGCATGCTCCGGTTCGGTAGCAAACCCACTGCCAGTGAGGCGCGCCGAGGCCCAGGCGAAGATCGGGATCGAGAAGCAGCTCAGCGCCGCGGCGACGAGGAACGCCTTCGTCAGTCCAAAGTGCTGGCCGATCGCGCCGATCGCGAATGAACCGGTTCCGATGCCGGTGTCGAACGCCCAGACGATCGAACCGAACGTGCGGGCGCGGCGGGCGGGATCGGTGCTGCCGAGGATGATCGTCACGAAAGCGGGGTAGGCGGCGCCGAAGCCGATGCCGAAGAGCGTGGCCGAGGCGATCATCTCCCAGCGTGTGTGCGCGATGCCGAGCCACGCGAATGCGAGAGGCACCAGCACGAGCGCCGGATACAACACGCGCTTCGGTCCGATGCGGTCGCCGAGGTGCGAGAAACAGACGCGAAAGAGGACGATCGAGATCGCGTACGTCGTCAGATAGATCGCTACCGGTGTGATGTGCCGCTCGACGGCGATGATCGCTGCGTAGCTGGTCATGCCGCCGTAGCCGAACGATGCTACGGTCAGCGAGAGCGCGGTGGCAATCACCCGCCAGTCCCACGCGTCGGAGACGGCGAGGCGGCGCGGGCTGGCAGGTTTTTCATCCACACGCAAAAGCAGCGCGCCGAACACCATCACCACCGAGATCGCTGCCAGCTCGAAGCAGAGCGTCATCCAGCCGAAGTGGTAGACCCATAGACCGACCGCGGGTGCGATGGCGATCGCGCCGGTGCTGGCCAGACCCCAGTACGCCATCCCCTGCGTGCGCCGCGATTCCGGAATGTATTCGCTCATCAGCGCCGAGGCGGAGGCGAGGATGCCCGACCAGATGGCGCCGTGAATTGCGGCGATGAGAAACAGAAGCGGAAGGTTGCGCACGAGACCATACGCCACGGAAAAACCGATGAAGAGAATCGACGCGGTGATGAGCAGCCGCCGTCTTCCGAGGTGATCGGCGATCGTGCCCATGACCGGCGCAGCGAAGGCGCTGGAGAACGTGTAGACCGACAGGAACCATCCCGCCTCGGCCTTCGATCCGCCCAGTTCCAGGATCCGAAACGGAATGGCCGGAAGGAGCTGGAACGCCGAAAAGAACGTGACGAACGCGTACACCCAGAGCATCGCGAAGCGGGGCGTGAAGAGAGGCTCTGCTGGAGCGGGCGTCATGTTTGGGATCACTCCGGAGCGATGAGATTCCGTGTCAGTGCCAGGATCTCGTCCGTCGAAATCTTCACGCTCGAACGGCTTCTCAAGCGGCGCACCATGGCCTGACCGCGGGTGGGCTGCCCAGTTTTTTCGATTTCACGATTTGAACCGAATGCCTGCTCGCGACAAACTCCACTTCCGTGTTCGGCAGAAGGCCAAATCGTTCCCGGATTTTCTGCGGAATGGTGACCTGTCCTTTCGAATTAATGCGCATGGGCTGTTCTTACCTGCTACTCGTAAGATTATCGGTGATGGGAATGGGGAGAAAGAACCTTTTCACGCGGAGGACACGGCGATCGCGAACGGGGTCAGGTCTGAAGTATGAAGTGACGAAAATTGGCTTGGCGCAAGAACGCTAATCGCCTTTCGTCACTTCATACTTCAGACCTGACCCCGTTCGCGAAGCCGGCTCTGGCCTTCGAGCACCAGTGCGGCAAAAGCGGGGTCTGTTTTCGCGCGTTCCTCGCTGAGGCCGATGAGGTAAAGAACGCCGTTTCCGCTAATGCTGAGAAACCTCCCGATTTGCGTGCGCGGAGCGTCAGTATTGTGCGCAGCGAGCAGCACAAAAAAGCGCGCGAGCATCTGAGCCCGAAGGCGGTGGCCAGTAACAAGACAGGCGCATGGATTCGACGGCTGCCTTGACTGACTCGATCGTTGCCGCTCGAAACATTCGTTGATCGCGCGGATGCTCCGAACTGCACTTCCTCTCACGTATGGTCCTCTCGACTTGCTGAAGAAACTGAGTCCCGCCAAGGAACGTCTGCGCGACGAGGTTCTCCCATGGCGAGGTATCACGTCCGATGGCCGCAGCAACGAACTCCCGGTAACCATGCATCGCAGCATTCCAGTCGTCGGCGTTGAAGACGTCGAGAATCGGACCTGGGTCGAGCCAACGCGGGATTGCGGCAAGACCAGCCGTCGCGCGATAACTGCTCCAGCGCCACTCGGCCGGCGTCGCAACAACGTGCGCCCGTACAGGGTTGAGGACGATATAGCGGGCTACCTCGACGAGATAGGTCTCGCTGTCGACGAGATGACTTTTGAACCGTCCCTGAAACAAATGGCCGGCACGCTGATGACGCATGTTGAAGGACGACGCATAGTCGCCGTCGATGTCTTTCATTCCGCGTGAAAGGTTCGTCTCGGGCGTGCGGAAGAACAGATGATAGTGATTCGACATGAGCACATACGCGAGCAACTGCCAACGGCACTCATTGATCGTTTTCGCGAGGAAGTGCAGGAAGAGACGACGATCAACATCATCGGCGTAGATCGACCGCCGATCGACACCTCGATTCGTGACGTGCCACAGCGCACCGGGATACTCCAGGCGGAGAGGACGGGCCATGATGAACGGAGCAGAGCAAATCAGGCCGAGGATCGGCCGCGCGTGGGAGTGCGATCATAACACGAGGTCATGGGGTCAGGTCTGAAGTATGAAGTGACGATAGACAGTCGTCGCTCTTGCGTCA
>DATAMS010000136.1:0-13964 GCA_036260495.1 Thermoanaerobaculia bacterium | reverse complement strand
CAAAATGACACCCGCCGATCTGCCGCGTTTCGTCTACGCGCAAACCACACACGCTGACGACATCGCACGGCTCAGCAAGCTCGTGATCGACGCCGCGGAGAATGGCGATGCCATCGCCCGCGATCTCGTCAACAGTGCTGGCAGCGAGCTCGCCAAGTCTGTCGTCGCGGTGGCGCAGCGGCTCGGACTCATCGCTGGCGACTTTCCTGTCGCGTACGTCGGTGGCGCATTCAAGGCGGGCGAGACGTTGCTCGCCCCGATGCGGAACGCGATCCTCGCCGCCGCGCCGAACGCACGCATCGCGCCGCCCGTCCGCACACCCGTCGAGGGCGCTGCCCAGATGGCGATGCGCGCGGCCGCGAATCCGCGTCCCACGCGCGCAGCCGAGTGATCGCTCAGAACCGCAAGGTCAAACCGCCCGAGAAAATCACCGGATTGATTTTGGCGTTCAAGACGATCGGAATCGTTGGTATCGCAGCGTACACAGGTGTGGCGCTCGCTTTGAGGGGCACATACTTCCCGTCCGCGGTGAGCGCCAGCATCCGCGAGAGCCGGAAAGAGACTCCGGCGTTCAGCGCCAGGCCGGCGTCGTCCTTGATGTTGATCTGACTGAGCGTGGTGCTATGAAAGACGTTGGTCTTGTCGAACAGGACGTAGGCCGCGCCCGCGCCGATGTACGGATCGATGCCGCCTCCGGGCGCGAAATGCCATTGCAGGATGCCCGTGATCGGGGTCATGCGCGTCCCGGTTGTGGGAAAGGACGTGCCACCGACCGCGCGCGAGCGAAGGATCAATCCGGGCTGCACCTGCGCGCCATCGAACGCGGCGGAGAAGTGATTGCCGAAGAAAATATTCACTCCGACTCCGTATCCCAGCTTGCCGTCGAACCTGATGTTGAGCGGCTGATTTGGCGACGACGAGTTGAACGTGCCGTTGCTGTTGGGATCGATCCACGCCGCCCAGCCGGTCAGATCGAGCACGTGATCGGCCGCCAACGCGGGGAACGCAGTAAGGCACATGAGAACGAGCGCAATTCGGAGCGGTTTCATTGTGGCAATCCTCCAGCGCCGGGCGAAAGCAAGAACTGTGACCACAGCAGTATGAGATCAGAAACTAATGATCGTATTGCTCGTCCAGCCCGAGAAACGTGCCGATCGGAATCCCAACCACCTCCTCAAAGCGCTGGCTGTGCGACTTGATCATTCCGGATGGCTCGTCCAGAAAAATGCGCTCGACGCGAAAGAGCGGGACGAACATCGTCACCAGGTTGAGATCGAGGTCATCGTTGCGCGCAATCTGATGAATCCAATCTTCGTATGAATCGAGATTGATACCTTTGATCGTCACGCCGGCGGGAGAGAGCGCGCGCAGCACTCCGAAAAACTTCTCCTTCGGATTGACGAGGTTGACGATGACGAGCGACGCCGGCGCGAATCCTTCGATCATTGTTTTTCGCTCAACTCGATCAACACGCCGTTGCCGGCAGCCGGATGAAGAAACGCTACGCGGCAGCCGTGCGCACCCGGAACCGGTGACTCGTTGATGAGACGGTAGCCCTGCTGCTGCAGCCGTGCCAGATGCGCCTCGATGTCGTCGACACGGAAGCAGATGTGATGAATCCCTTCGCCGCGCTTCTCGATGAACTTCGCGATCGTCGATTGCGGCCCCGATGGCTCGAGCAGCTCGATCATCGCATCTCCGGCAGCAAGAAACGCGGTGCGCACGCCTTGCGTCTCGACGGTCTCGATGTGCTCGATCGTGAGCCCGAGCGCTTCGTAGATCTTCGCCGCGTCGAGCGACTTCACGGCGATTCCGATGTGGTCGAGCGTTGGCTTCGTCATCTTCGTCAAACTCCCTTCACGTCGGCGCCCCAGATGTGTTTGTGCAGTTGCGTCTGCAGCCGCGCCGGAACGCGATCGGCGAGCATCCATTCTGCCAGCGGTTTCAGATCAAGCTCGCCCCAGACTGGCGAAAAGAGAATCGTGCGGCTGGCGATCTTTTTCTCTTCGATCACATTCCGAGCCCATTCGTAATCAACCCGATCGGCGATGACGAACTTGATCTCATCGTGTTCGCGCAGTTGCTCGATGTTCGGCCAGTAGTTCTTTCCGGACTCGCCCGAACCCGGACACTTGATATCGAGAATGATCTTCGCGCGCCGGTCGACCGGCTCGATGTCGATCGATCCCGAGGTTTCGATGAGGACTTCGAGGCCATCGTCGCAGAGCCGCTCGATCAGCGTGAACGCTTCCTTCTGCGCCAGCGGCTCGCCGCCGGTCACTTCGACGAGATTGCATCCGTAGCCGCGAACACGCGCGATCACGTCATCGATCGATTGCTTCTCGCCACCCGTGAACGTGTATTCCGAGTCGCACCAGCGGCAACGAAGATTGCATCCCGCCAGACGAACGAAGACGCACGGACGCCCAGCGTGCGACGACTCGCCTTGGATGGAATGGAAGATTTCAGTGACGCGAAGCATGTACGAAGGATGAAATCAGAAGGATGAAGGATGAACCGCTATGAACGACGCCGCTGCTTAATTTTTCGCACACAGGTAACGAGAATGGCAGTCAGCTCATTCGCTTCATCCATCAATGGTTGAAGACGTCGCAACGCAAACATTCCCGTACTCGGCAGTCAATTCGAGCCAATATGCCGTCTCGTCCAGCTCCTGAAGCGCGACTTCTAACTTACTGACTAACTCTGCATCGGACCGGCTCCGACACCCCTCGCGATAGTGCGCGCCGACTGAACTGCCCGAGCGAAAGACCTGACTGGCAATCACTCGTCCTGCTATCGATTTGGGCAAGGCTTCGGCCAAGCGCATTACGCGCAAGGCGAATTGCCTCGTTCGCGTTCTCAAATCGGGAACAGCTTCATCCTTCATCCTTCTGCCTTCATCCTTCAGCGTACGTCGTGGGATCGACAACGCCCGCTTCCTCGAACCCGCGCCTCCGCAAAATGCATGAGTCGCAATGTCCGCATGCCCGGCCGAGCGCATCCGGGTCGTAGCACGAATGCGTGATCGCGTAGTCGACGCCGAGAGCGACTCCGCGCCGGATGATGTCTGCCTTCGACATCGACACCAGCGGCGCCATCAATCGCGGCTCGCCGTGCTCGACGCCCGAGCGCGTCCCGTTGTCGATCACGCGCTGAAACGCCGCGAGGAACTCCGGCCGGCAATCGGGGTAGCCGCTGAAATCGACGGCGTTCACGCCGATCCAGATCTCTTGCGCGCCGCGCGCTTCTGCGAATCCGAGGGCCAGGGCGAGGAAGATCGTGTTGCGGGCGGGGACGTACGTCGTCGGAATGCCCGGCGCGTCGGCGACATCCTTCGGCACGTCAATGTCATCGGTCAGCGCGCTCGCGCCGAAAACGCGGAGATCCATCGGAAAGACGACGTGCTCCTCGACGCCGATCGCTTGCGCCACGCGGCGAGAGGCAGCGAGCTCGATCTCATGGCGCTGTCCGTACGCGAACGACAGCGCATGACAGGCCCGTCCTTCGCTCCGGGCGATGGCGAGAACGGTGGCGGAGTCGAGCCCTCCGCTGAGCAGAACGACAGCTTTCATCCTCCGAATACTACAATCGCGCTCCTATGGCTGACCTGAACGTTTACGAAGTCCTCAACCGCAAGCGCCGCGGCGCACCGATCGAAGCGCGCGAGATCGAGCAGTTCATCGAGAAGTACACGGCTGGCGCGATTCCCGACTACCAGATGTCCGCGCTGCTGATGGCCATCGCCATCAACGGCATGACCGCCGAGGAGATGGCGACGCTGACGCAGGCAATGCTGCACAGCGGCGACGAATGGCATCTGCGCAACGAATACGACTTCATCGCCGACAAGCACTCCACGGGCGGCGTCGGCGACAAGGTGTCGCTCGTGCTCTCGCCGTGGGTCGCCGCCTGCGGCATCAAGATCGGCATGCTCTCCGGCCGCGGCCTCGGGCACACCGGCGGCACCCTCGACAAGCTCGAAGCCATTCCCGGCTTCAACGCCCGGCTCTCGCGCGAAGACTTCAATCGCTGCGTGACCGAGGCGGGATGCGTGATCTCGACGTCGACGGAAGGGATCGCGCCGGCCGACAAGAAAATCTACGCGCTGCGCGACGTCACCGGCACCGTCGAATCGCTGCCGCTGATCACCGCGTCGATCATGTCGAAGAAGCTGGCGATGGGCGCGTCCGCGCTGATCCTCGACGTCAAGACAGGCAGCGGCGCGTTCATGCGCAAGTACCAGGACTCGAAAGCGCTGGCGCAGAGTCTCATCGCCGCCGCCGCAGGATCGGGCACGCGCGTCGAAGCGCTGATCACCGACATGGACCGCCCGCTCGGCGTCGCTGCCGGCAACGCCAACGAGATCGTCGAAACGATCGAAGTGCTGAAAGGCAACGGTCCGGCCGACGTCGAATTCGTGACGCGCGCTCAGGCCCAGCGCACGCTCGTCATGTCCGGCAAGTTCGACGACTCCTCGGCCGCCGCCGCGCTCGAAGACGCGCTTCGCTCAGGCCGCGCGCTCGATCAGGCACGGGCATGGATTACCGCACAAGGCGGCGACGCGAAGATCGCCGACGATTACTCGCTCCTCCCGCAGCCGAAAACGACCATCGAAGTGAAAGCGCCGCAGTCGGGCTTCATCACGTTCATGGACACCTACCAGGCCGGCATGTTCACCGTCGACCTCGGCGCCGGCCGCAAGAAAGCCGATGACGTGATCGACTACGCCGCCGGCGTGATGTTCGACCGCCGCACGGGCGACGAAGTTCGCGCCGGCGAAACGATCGCGCGCATCCAACTCGGCAATGCGTCACGTGACGCGAGCGAACTGACGAAGCGTTTCCTGTCATTCGTAACGTTCGGAGACACGAAGCCGGAGGAGCGGCCATTGATCCATGAACACTTGACGTGATGAACGGGTTCGATTGGGATGACGCGAAGGCACGGTCGAACGAACGAAAGCACGGCATTTCGTTCGAAGAGGCCGCGTCTGTCTTCTTCGACTGGGGCCAAGTCACACGTTCTGATCCACGGCATTCGACGAATGAGGAGCGGTTCGTTACCATCGGTGTATCTGTGCGCGATCGGCTGCTTGTCGTGGTTCATGCCGATCACGACGATGAGGTCCGTATCATCAGCGCGCGGTCGGCGACACGGCTCGAAAGACAGATCTATGAAGAAACCTGAATTGACCACTCTCGACGACGACATGCTGCCTGAGTACGACTTCCGCGGAGGAGTGCGTGGCAAATACGCGCGCGACTTCGGCCGTAACCGGAATCTGCGCATTCTCTCCCCCGATCTGCTGGAGGCCTTTCCAGACTCCGAGTCCGTAAACGAGGCTTTGCGCGCCTTCCTTCGCGTGCAGGCAGCTATCCCGCAGAAAATCAGCGCCAGGACCGCGGCCGCGCCGAGGGCGAAAAAGAAGGTCCACGCCTGAGCGGTTGGTAGAGCGCTCCTGACACCCGAGCATCTTCCGTGAAGAACAAGATCTTCGAATGGGACGACGAAAAGGCTCGCGCGAACCTGCGCAAGCATCGAGTGTCGTTCGAAGAAGCAGCGACAGCGTTCAGCGAGTGGGGCGCACCGGTCAGCGGTGATGCGCTTCACTCGACAAGTGAAGATCGCTTTATCATCATTGCGACATCCGAGCGGGAGCGGCTGCTCGCCGTGGCATTTACTTGCCGGGACGACGAAACCATTCGAGTCATCAGCGCACGCCGCGCCAATCGGCGAGAGCAAAGAATCTATGACCAGGAAAAGCGAAGCAATTGACGACGACGATCCGCTCGATCATGAAATCGACTTCAGCAATGCGCGTCCAAATCCGTTCGCGCGAGACTACGGGCGCAATCGAAACTTGCGGATCCTCGGTCCGGATCTCCTGGAAGCCTTTCCTGACTCAGATTCCGTCAACGAGGCACTCCGAGCCTTCCTTCAAGTAGAAGCGGCGATCCCGTTGAAGCGAAGCGCAAGAACCGCGGTCGCTCCCAAACCGAAGGCGAAGAAGAAGGTCCGCGCGTGACCCGTGCCATCGTCATCGTCTGCGATTCCCTCGGGGTCGGCGAGCTTCCGGATGCCAGAGATTTTGGCGACGAAGGTTCCAACACGCTCGGGCACGTGCTCGAGACGCAGCATCCCAATCTGCCCACGCTTGCGCGCCTCGGATTGCTGCACACACTGCCCAAGCCCGCATCGAGCGAGACGCCGCGCGCGGCCTTCGGGCGCATGGCCGAAGTCAGCGCCGGCAAGGACACCACCACCGGTCACTGGGAAATGATGGGGCTCATCGTCGAGGATCCATTCCGCACCTATCCGAACGGTTTTCCTGCCGATGTCATCGCCGAATACGAACGCCGCATCGGCCGCAAGACCCTCGGCAACAAAGCCGCCTCGGGTACCGTGATCCTCGACGAGCTCGGCGAAGAGCACGTTCGCACCGGCAGTCCGATCGTCTACACGTCGGCTGATTCTGTCTTCCAGGTTGCCGCGCACGAAGACGTCATTCCTGTCGATGAGTTGTGGCGCATTTGCGCGATCGCGCGCGAGCTCATGCGCGGCGAGCACAACATCGGCCGCATCATCGCCCGCCCGTTCATCGGCACCGGCAAAGGGCACTTCAAGCGCACAGCCAATCGGAAAGACTTTTCTGTCCGGCCGACTGGTCTGACCGTCGTCGAGCGCGCCTTCAACTCCGGCAAGCAGGTCGTCGGACTTGGCAAGATCGCCGATATCTTCGACCGCGTCGGCATCAGCCAGGAGATTCGCACCGAGAACAACTCCGACGGCATGCGCAAGACCATCGATCTGATTCGTCAGTCGGACGCCGATTTCATCTTCACGAACCTTGTCGACTTCGATTCGAAATACGGCCATCGCAACGACGCGCCCGGCTACGCCAAAGCGCTGGAGACGTTCGATGAGGAACTGGCCGCCCTCCTCGGCGACCTGCGCCGCGACGATCTCCTCTTCATCACCGCCGATCACGGCTGCGATCCCACCGATGTCTCCACCGATCACACCCGCGAGTACGTCCCCCTCATCGTTGCCGGCCCGCGCGTTGCCGCAACGTCGCTCGGCACCCGCTCCACGTTCGCCGATCTCGGCAGCACCATCTGTGAGCACCTCGGCATCTCCGCCGACGGGATTCCCGGGCGCAGCGTTTTGAAGGAGGTGCTGCAATGAAGAGCGTCATCGCCGCCGCAATTCTCTTCACAGCGACTGCCGCGCTCGCGCAGGTCCCGGCCGCCCGCGTCGCCGCCGACGCGAAAGTGATCGATCGCGTGACCGAGGCATCGAGGAACGATCTGCCGCGCGAGGTCCTGACGCGAATCGTCAACGAAGACATCGATCTGCTTCGCGGCAAGCGCGCCGACGGAACCTACCAATACGCCAGCTACGACCGGATGGAAGCCGGCCGCAAGTCCGACACGATCTCGGTCGATCCGCAGCACAAGGAGTCGGTGCTCGAGCTGCGCGACGCATTCGCTTTCCGGCTCATCATCAGCGTTCCGTCGCGGCGCATGCTGGTCACGAAGAACCATCGCATCTACATCGACCACGTAGAGATCGAATCGCTGCCGCAAAACTCCTCGGAGAAGAAGTTCCAGACCGTGAAACTCGGCGTGTGGATCGAGCCTGGTTCCGCGCAGACGATCGATCTTGACGCGATCGGCCGCCAGGCGATTGCACGCGTTTATGCGCACGCCGAGGACAGCGGCTACGCCAATGTGACTCTAACGCTGGTAGAAGCCCGAATTTTCGACGAGCCGTCCAGCCCGTACGCCGACGCGGTCGAGAGCGCCAAGGCCATCCTGAACGGGCTGAAACACGACGACAAGCCCTCCATCCGGGCCATGGCGCAACGGATTGCTTCAGGATTGCAGCCGGCCTCAGCCGCTCCGATCGCCAGTCCTCCGGCAACAATTGCCGCGATTCCGGCGACGTCTCAAATGGAGGTCATCTCCGGTCGGACGGACCCCGAAACGCTCACCGAGCTGCAGGCCATCGAGGACCTTTTGACCGGGTCCGAAGCTGAGCGCCGTCAAGGACTTGACCGCCTTCACCAGCTCGTCCGAAAACTCCGCTCTCCATCGCGCTGAAAGCCTGTTGCAAGAAGCCGGATCGTCGGTAAACCGTCAACGGTTGAGCTGTGCCCGCTCACATTAAGCGCTTCACCTGATTGACGATACGGTCACGATGACGTAGAATACCGATCCCTCAGCTTCACCAAGTCTTCCGAAAGGAGCTTTACTTGTCTTCAATGAAATTAGGTTTCAAAGTCGGGGAAAAACTCGTCTATCCGAACCACGGCGTCACCATCGTCGAACAGATCGGTTCCTCGCCGATCATGGGTGCGGATGATACCTACTACCACCTCAGGCTTCTCGCGAATAACTCGCGCCTGATGGTCCCGATCACGAATACCGACCGCGTCGGCCTTCGCCCGCTTTACAAACAAACGCAGATCAAAGGCCTTCTCAGCCTCCTCGAAGAGACGACCCAGAAAGCGCATACCGACTGGAAAGGCCGTTATCGCGAGAACCTCGAGAAAATGAAGACCGGCCGCCTCGAAGATGTGGCCGAAGTCCTCAAGAACCTCAGCGAAGTGCAGAAAAAGAAGAGCCTCTCGTTCCGCGAGAAGAAGATGTACGACCGCGCGAAATACCTGCTCGTGTCGGAAGTCGCCATCGTGAAGAACATCCCGGAGATCGAGGCGGAGAAGTTGATCGCCCGCTCGCTCGAGAAATCGCTCGGCCACTAAGCCGGCACGGCCGGCGGCGTTGGTTGCCAAAGGCTCCGCCACAGGTTTCGCCCAGAAGTTCCACCCCGCCGCCGCCCGTTTTCGGGCGGCGGTTTTTGTTGCAGGGCGCTGGCGGCGGGGCTGTTCTTTGGCGAGGGTTTGTTGCGTTCAACACTCAACATCCAACAGTCAACATAGTCAACATTGAACATTTCGCTTCTAGCACGCTTCCACTCCCCACCCCCCACTCCCCACCCCCGACCCCCCATTTGCTAGCATGCAATCGATGTCCCGCCTCCCCGACTGGATCCGCGAGAAAAAGATCAACCTCCGCGAGCTGCACGAGGTCAAGTCGCTGCTGCGCGAGAAGTCGCTGCACTCCGTCTGCGAGTCGCTGGCCTGTCCCAACCGCAGCGAGTGTTTCACGCGGGGCACGGCCACCTTCATGATTCTCGGCGACGTCTGCACGCGCTCCTGCGGCTTCTGCAACGTCACGACCGGTCGTCCTTACGCGCCGCCGGCGATTGATGAGCCGCGATCGGTTGCCGCGGCCGCGAAGAAGATGGGACTGCGCCACGTCGTCGTCACCTGCGTCACGCGCGACGATCTCGACGACGGCGGCGCGCTGCAATTCGCGCTCACGATCCAAGCTCTGCGCGACGCGCTTCCCGATGCCGCCGTCGAAGTGCTGACCTCCGATTTCCGCGGCAACTTTGAATCCGTGCGCACCGTCGTCGAAGCGAAGCCCGATTACTTCAATCACAACGTCGAGACCGTCCCGCGGCTCTACGATTTCGTCCGTCCCGGCTCGCGTTTCGAGCGCTCGCTGGCAATCCTGCGCGAGGCCAAACGAATCGATCCCGATGTCACCACCAAGTCCGGCCTGATGCTCGGACTCGGCGAGCGCCGCGACGAAGTCATCGACGTGCTGCGGCGCCTGCACGAGTCGCAGGTCGAGATCGTCACCATCGGCCAGTACCTCCAGCCGAAGCGCGAGAAGCTCGACGTGGTCGAGTACATCGCGCCGCAAGTCTTTGATGAATATCGCGACATCGGCGAAGCGATCGGATTCAGCGCAGTCTTTGCCGGTCCGTTCGTGCGCAGCTCGTACATGGCCGATGCCGTTGCGCATGAAGCGGCCAATGCGTAAAAGCCCGCGGGCGGCCGACCTGGACAAAAAAGAGACCGGCCCGTATTTTCTGACCTGGCTGCCGATTTTTCTCGACTACCTCGCCGTCGAAAAAGGGCTGGCGAAGAACTCACTGTCCGCGTATCAGTCCGATCTCAAACACTTCGGCCACTGGCTCGCCGATCAGAAGATGGACCTCGAGCGCGTGCAGCGGATTCAGATCATCCGCTACTTCCAGGCACTGCGCACGGCCGGCATTTCCGCGCGCTCCGTGGCCCGCGCCCTCGCAGCGATCCGCGGACTGTTTCGTTTTCTCGTGGCCGAGAAACATCTCAAACACGATCCGACTGAGAACATTGAGAACCCGAAACTCTGGACGACGTTGCCGAAGTCGATGCCGCCCGAGGAAGTGGAAGCGCTTCTGCGCGCGCCCGACCGCACCACCGCGGACGGCCTGCGCGACGCGGCCATGCTCGAGCTTCTCTACGCCACCGGCCTGCGCGTCTCTGAGCTCATTCACGTCAAGGTCGAGGATCTGGTGATGGACGCCGGCTTTCTGCGCACGATCGGCAAGGGGTCGAAAGAGCGCATCGTCCCCTTCGGCGATAGCGCTCGCGACGCGATCGTTGCCTACATCGAGCACGGCCGCAGCGACTTCGCGAAGAAACACGCCGATCCGCATCTCTTTCTGTCAAACCGCGGCCGTCCGATGTCGCGTCAGGCCTTCTGGATGAAGATCGTTCGTTACGCGCGGCAGGCCGGAATCAGCGGCCACATCTCGCCGCACGTCCTTCGCCATTCCTTCGCCACCCACCTGCTCGAAAACGGCGCCGACCTGCGCAGCGTGCAGATGATGCTCGGCCACACCGACATTTCGACGACGCAGATCTACACGCACGTTTCCCGCGCCCGGCTGCAGAAAATGTACGAGCAATTCCATCCGCGTGCATGACGGATGTAACTGCAATAACATTCGCGCCGTCCTAGTTCACAGCGTTGCCCACGATGACAATCAAGCGGCTTCTTCCATTCATCGCGCTCCTTCTGCTCGCCTCGCCAGCAGGCGCGAGCATTGCCCTTTTCGTCGACGGGCGCGCGATGAAGATCAGTAGCTACAAAGTCGTCGGCGACAGCGAAGTCCAGCTTTCGCTCACGAGCGGCGGCGCGATCACGGTTCCTCTCTCACGTGTCGACCGCATTCTCGATGACGAGATCATTCCCGCGGCGATTGTCGAAGAGGTGAAGAAGGCCGTCGAGAAAGACGGCGGCATCTTTCCGACTCGCTCGTGGCGTTACGACGAAGCCCGCCAGCCGCTGTTCAAGTCAAAGTTCGATGCCATCATCGTCGAGGCCGCGAAGAAGTTTGACGTCGACGCGTCGCTCGTCTCCGCCGTCATCAAAGCGGAATCCGACTTTAACTCCCGCGAGGTTTCCGACAAAGGCGCGCGCGGCCTGATGCAACTCATGCCCTCGACCGCGGAACGATTCGGAGTCACCGACTCCTACGATCCCGTCGCGAACATCTACGGCGGCGTGCGCTACCTGCGCTGGCTCCTCAAGACGTTCAACGGCAACGCCGACCTAGCCGTCGCCGCCTACAACGCCGGCGAAGGAAACGTCTGGAAGTACAACGGCGTGCCGCCATTCCGCGAGACGATCAACTACATCAACCGCATCGCGAAACACATCCGCAATGCCATGCCGGCGACGCCCGCGGCGAGCAAGGTTGCGGACTCGCGCGCACGTTAGAGGCGATCGCGCGCCACGCGCGCGCCGCCGCTAGTTCTTCTTCGTCTTACGCTGGATCTCTTTCCCGGCCGTTTCCATCGCGGTGCCGGTGGAATGAGCTGCCTCCCGACCCGCTTCCGCTGCGTCCTTCCCGACTTCCTTGACCTCGGTCTTCGCGGCTGCCGTCGTCGCCGTGTCGACTGCCGGGACGGTCGTCGAGATCGTCGTGGTGCTGCTCGATACCGTATCCGTGCCGCTCACCGTCGACGTCGATTCCGTCTTCTTCTCCATGCATCCCGCCGCCGCCACAAGGACCACCGCTGCCAACAACGTCGTCATTTTCTTCATGGGTTGATCTCCTCTCAGATTCAGATGGCAAGAACGCAGCCACCGCCACGATTTATACTCGCCGCCCATGAAACTTCGCGCTCTGCTGACTCTGGCTCTGCTCTTCGCATCTGGCTGCGCATCGATGAATCCGCCGGAGCAGAAGCCGCAGCCCGGCAGCGATCAATTCGCGATCGACTCGACGGTGCTGGCCGTCTACAACGTCATCTCCGGACCGGCAGGACGACGCGATTGGGATCGCTTCGAAGCGCTCTTCGCGCCCGGCGCGCGGCTGATCTCGACGAAGCGCGCCGACGGCGTCGTCACCGCGAATGTGATGACGCCGAAGGAGTACGCGGACAAAGCGGGCGCGTATTTCAAGGAGCACGGCTTCTTCGAACGCCCGGTGCACAACGCAAACGAGCGCTTCGGCGACATCGCGCACGTGTTCAGCACGTACGAGTCGCGTCACGCCTCCTCGGATGACAAACCGTTCGCGCGCGGAATCAACAGTTTTCAGCTCGTGCGCATCGGCGACGACTGGAAAGTGCTGACGATTTTCTGGCAGGAGGAAGATGCCGCGCATCCGATTCCCGCCGCGTATCTGCCGGCGCGATGACTCTCGCGGTTGCAGGTCTGTCCGCGCGGCGCGGTTCGCGCACGGTGCTGACGGACGTCTCCTTCACCGCGCACCCTTCCGAAATCCTCGGCGTCATCGGTCCCAACGGCGCCGGGAAGACGACGCTCTTCGAATGCGTCGCCGGCGTGCTTCCGTTCGACAGCGGCAAGATCGACAACGATCTGCTGTTCTACGTTCCTGACGCCATCCGTCCCTGGCCCGATCAAACCGTTCGCTGGACGCTGGAGCTGACCGCGCGCATGTTCGATTCGCGCTTCGACGAAACGCTGCTCGCTGACCTCGATCTCGTCGCCCTGCACCATGCAACGGTTGGTTCGTTGTCAAAGGGCGAAGCGAAGCGGCTCGATATCGCCATCGGTCTTGGCTCGCCGCGGAGCGTTCTGTTGCTCGATGAGCCGTTCGATGGACTCGATTTGCGCCAGACCCGCCAGGTCATGAACATTCTTCGTCGCGACGCAGCGAAGGGCCGCACGCTCGTACTCTCCATTCATCAGCTCCGCGACGCCGAGCGCGTCTGCGATCGTTTTCTCCTGCTCGATCACGGACGCTCGGTGGCCGAGGGAACGATTGGTGAGTTGACGCCGCGCGCCGGAGCGGGCGGACTCGAGGAGGTCTTCCTTGCGCTTACGTGATCTGGTGCGCAAGGAGCTCGCGGAGTTGGCGGCGAGCCGCGCGTTCTGGCTGTTGCTGGTGATCGTGGGACTGCTGACAGGACAGGCCTTCATCACCGCCGTGAATGCGTATGCCGAGGCCAGCGGAATCGGCGGAGGAGCCGCGGCGCTGGCGCAAGGGTTGTCGCCGCTCGACGGCATCCTCACGCCAACCCTCGGCGCCTACGATCTCGCCATCACGCTGCTTTTTCCGTTCGTGGCCATCCGCCTGATTGCGAATGAGAAGTCGTCGGACGCGATCAAGTTGATGCTGCAATGGCCGCCATCGATCGAGCGTCAGATCGCCGCGAAAGTGATCGCTCTCATCGGCGCGTGGATCGTCTCGCTGCTGCCGTTCTTCATCGCGCTGCTGTTGTGGCGCGGCTACGGCGGACATCTGCACGCTACGGAGGTGCTCAATCTCCTTGCCGGCTACACGCTCCGCTTTTTGCTCATCGCGTCGATTGCGATGGCCGCGGCAGCGCTGATGTCGGGCGCCGCAAACGCGGCCATCGTCGTGCTGGCGTTCACGATCGGCACTTGGGCGCTCGACTTCATCGCCGCCGGCCGCGGCGGGATCGCGCAGACGATCGCGTCATTCACGCCCACTGCGGCGTCGCGCGGCTTCGAGCGGGGACTGTTCCGCGTCGATGTCGTGCTCGTGATCCTGATCGCCTCCCTCCTCGGCTTCGCCCTCGCCGCGAATTGGCTTCACCTCGGGCGCAGCATCAAGGCGCGGTTTGC
>DATAMS010000119.1:0-12833 GCA_036260495.1 Thermoanaerobaculia bacterium | reverse complement strand
CCCGCGGCGTAGGCGATGAATGCGCCGGTCGTGGCCACGAGCACCGAGGCCAGAATGAGGAATCGTCCGAGTGTTGGAATCATGTCGTCAGTTGGCCTTAGCGGGTGACCATTGGTCGGTGTCAGTCATCACATGAGTCATGTGAGGTGTGGTCGGTAGATTAGTGGATTCGTGATTAGTCGATTAGTCGATTAGTCGATTAGTGATTCGCGTGCGCCGTCATCACCAGTTCCTTCGCTTGCCGGACCACTAATCTACTAATCACTAATCCACTGACTCCCTAATCCTTCAGACCTTCCGTACTCCGCATCAACTTCTGCAATTCTTTTTTGTCGATCGCATGCCCGGCTTTCGGCGCACGGTACTCGTTGTTGTGCGAGACCATCAGCCGGTTGCACTGAAAGTAGCCGGCGCGCGTCATCGTCCCTTCGACGACGACGCCGATGTTCTCGCGAAACATCTGCGGCGGAACGCCCGATGACTTCACGTGCACGATTCCGGTGGCGTCTTTGACGTCGAACTCGAGTCCCGAGGCACCGTTGCGGCCCTGGACGGAATGCGGCGCCACCATGCCGCCGAGCCGGATCGTCGCGCCGTAGGCTTTGTCGCCGGCGGCGTGCAGATCGGTCGGCGTCCAGTAGTAGACGAGGTTCTTGCTGATGCCGCCGAGCGTGATCACGAGAAACGCCGCCGCGGCGATGACGAGCGCTCCGGCCATGAACCAGCGCGATTTGCGGCGCAGCGCAACGCTGGCCGTCGGCATCGCGTCGTCGATCGTTTCCTTCATTGATCCTCCGATTTCTTCGCAAGCTCGGCTCGCAATCGCAGGATCACGGACACGCCGTAAATCGCCAGCACGATCGCCGTCAGCGAATACGCGGCGACAACGAAATTCCATCCGCCCGGAATCATCCCGCCGTTCATGCCGTCACCTCGGCTGCACCCGGCGGCGGCGCGAGCTCATGCTTCAGCCGCAGCGATCCGACACGCGCCCGCAACATGATGAATGCCGTCATCAGAAAAAGAATACCGAACGCGTTCATCCGTAGCGGCAGCCAGAACTGACGCGAGACCGTGGCCGGACTCGATTGCAATTGGTGCAGCGAGTTCCACCAGCGCACTGAGTAATAAACGATGGGGACATCGGCGTAGGCGATGATCGTGGCGACGGCCGACCACATCGCGCGCCGCGCCGGATCTTCGACGAATTTGCGAAGCGCGAGAATGCCGAGAAACGCGAAGAGCAGAACGGCAGTGGTGGTCAATCGCGGATCCCAATCCCACCAAACACCCCACGTCGGCTTGGCCCAGATCGAGCCCTGACAACAGAGAAGAAAGGCCAGCACAACGCCGACTTCGATGGCCGCTTCCATTCGCGCGTCCCATTTCCAATCCGAGCTGAAAAGAAAGATGAGCGCGCTGACGAACGCGAACGTCATCGCCAGCAGCGCGTTCCAGGCAGTCGGCACATGCACGTACATGATCCGCTGCACCTGCCCCATCAACGCCTCGGGCGGCGCAACGAAAAGTCCGATATATGAGCCGATCGCCAGACAGACGATCCCAAGCCCCAGCAGAATCCAGGGCAACGCGGGAAACCGGTTGTTACTCGCAGCAACGCTCATAGACCTCACTCTTCGACGACCTTGTGGAAAAGAAGTCCACAAAGAGACCAATAAATTGCATCAAAGGCGAAGAGAAGCACAAGCCACGACTTTCCCTGATTCATCGGGTCGCCAAGAATGATCAGCGACGTTGCCTTGACCGACGCGAGAAGCGCCGGAACGATCAGCGGAAACAGCAGCAGCGGAAGCAGAGTCTGCTTCGAGCGAACCTGCGCCGTCATCGCAGCGTAAAGCGTTCCCGGGGCCGACAGTCCTGCAGCGCCGAGCGCGATGACAAGGATGAGCTCGAGGATACGCGTGGTCCCGGCATCGTAGAGAACGACCATCACGGGAACGAGGGCGACGCCGAGAAACATCAGTTGCAGCCAGTTCGCGATTGCCTTGCCGTAGTAAAGCGCCCGCGGGCTTGCCGGGAGCAGCAACAGCCCTTCCATCGCGCGATTTTCCATCTCCGCGTGAAAGCTCTCCGCGAGAGTGAGCGTCGATGAGAGCAAAAGCCCCAGCCACAAGAATCCCGCCGAAAACTTCCTCAACGCCTCGGCATCCGGCCCGACCGCGAAACTAAACAGGAGCAGCGCGGCAGCGCCAAAAACAAAGATGGCCATGAGCTGCGCCTTGCTTCGCCATTGAAGGAGAAGTTCCTTGCGAAGAGCGGCGATCAAGCGGACACCTTTGGGTCTTTGCTTTCGATTGGGCCCCTCATCCGGCCTTCGGCCACCTTCTCCCCATCTGAAAAGCGATGGGGAGAAGGGGCTCGATTTGGAGTTAGGGCGATGTGATTGAGCGTCCCGGCGAGATCAAGTTCCGGGAACTCGACCAACCCATCGCCCAACCCTCCCATCGAGCGCCTTCTCCCCCCGCGCTTTTTGCGGGGGGAGAAAGTGGCGAAGCCGGATGAGGGGGGATTTGCCGATTGGATTTCAGACGCCGACGATGAAGTGCCACTCACGATTAAGTGCGCCGGCGTTCGGCCCCTCATCCGGCCTTCGGCCACCATCTCCCCATCTGAAAAGCGATGGGGAGAAGGGGCTCGATTTGGAGTTAGGGCGAAATTCAAATTCTGAAGTTCGAACTTCTCAGCGCGCCCTTCATCGGGTCTTTCAACCAGCCCTGGATTCGGAGTTAGGGCGAGATGTAACCGATCCGCAAGACCAGCGGCCTGTACATTCAGAACCTCAACCCCATCACCACAATCACCCATCGAGCGCCTTCTCCCCCCGCGCTTTTTGCGGGGGGAGAAGGTGGCGAAGCCGGATGAGGGGGACGCGAAGAGAATCACTGTGGAACCTCGCTCGCTTTCCCCCGCCACACCACCCGCCCGCTGTCGAGCAGAAGCGCTTCGTCGGCGATGCCGGACGCGCGAGGAAGTTGGTGCGTGGCGATCACGACGGTCGCGCCGCCGGCCTTCAGCTCGTGCACGACATCATCGACCAGCGCGAAGCCCTCGGGGTCGAGCTGTCCGTACGGCTCGTCGAGAAAAACGACGCGCGGCTCCTGCAGCAGCACGCGGGCGAACGACAAGCGCTTGCGCATGCCTGCTGAAAACGTGGCTACGGGATCATCGGCGCGCCGGCCCAGTGCTACGCGATCGAGGAGAGACGCTATGCCGGAGCGTGGACGGCCGAGGTGATCGGCGGCGATGGCGAGGTTCTCGTGCGCGGTGAGCGAATCGTAGAGATACGAATAATGACTCAGCATCGCCACGAGACGCCGAACATCTTCGCGCTCGCGGACGAGATCGAAGCCGCCAATCGTCGCCGAGCCCGCATCGGGACGGATCGCCGTCGAAAGCGTGCGCAGCAACGTCGATTTTCCCGAACCGTTCGGGCCCGCCACCATCATCACGCTTCCCGCGGCCAACGAGAACGACACGTCCGCGAGGGCCCACCGCCTCCCGTAGCGGCGGGCCAGATTGTGTGCGTCGATTCCGGGAGGCGCTTCCATGCAGCGCGCAGTCTGTGTCAGGTTCGCGCGCGTAGCAAGCATGCTCGCGAAGTGAAGCGGCGGCGCTATCATCGCTCGCGATGCGCATACCCGCACTCGCTCTCCTGCTCCTCGGCGTTGCCTGCACGATCGCGACTCCGCCGCCTGCTCCCCAACCTGCTCCGCCGCCCGCGCCTCCAGCCGCACACGGCTTCACGATCGACGAAGAAGTGCGCGTGCTGCAGTTGGAAGACCGGCGCGAGTACGACGAGGCCGTCACCAACGCCTGGCTCGCGAACCCGAACGCGCTGCACCGCGCGCGCATGGCGCTGGCGCTTGGACGCATCGGACCGCACACGTTTGTCGATGCAAACGGAAACGGCGTTCGTGATGCCGGCGAGCGTCAGGCCGGTGTGGCGCAGCTCGTCACTCTCGTCAACGATTCTGATGCGAACGTTCGCGCCACCGCCGCGTTCGCGCTCGGACAGATCGCCGACGTCACCTCGGTCGATGCGCTCCTTCAGTTCGCTGCCGATCACGATGGCGACGTCGCCGGCGAGGCCATCGAAGCACTCTCCAAACTCGCAGTGCACGTGCCTCTGGCGCGCTACGCCGCGTTCACCGGCGCGCAAACGCCCGAAGGCATTCGCGCACGCGCCGTCCGTTTTCTCTTCCGATTCAAGTCCGACGAAGCATCGGCCATCGCTGCCGATTTGCTGGCGTCGCCGTCGCCGCGCATCCGCGAGGAAGCCACGTACGCCCTGGCGCGGCGCGCGTACGCCGGTGCGCGATCGCGGCTCGAGCTTCTCATCAACGAGCCGAGTCATCAGACGCGCGCCAACGTGATGTCCGCACTCGGCCGAATCGCATCGCCGGAATCGCTTCCGCTGCTGATCGATGCGCTGCGCGATCAACATCCGTGGGTGCGGACGAACGCCGTCGTCGCCATCAGCCGTCTCGCGGCGAAGGATCGAAAGTCGATCGAGCGCCCGCAACTCGCAAGCGATGCCAAGCGCGTGATGGAGCTGCTCGACGATCCCGATCCCGGCACGCGCGCCTCATCGATCGATACACTCGGTTACTACGCAGCGCGTGACGATGCCGCGCGCAAACGGCTGCTCGACGTCGCGGCCAACGGCTCGCGCTGGGACCGCGAGATTGCCGCCGGCGCCATCGCCAAAAACCTCGGCGACGAAACCCTGCTGCCGGCCGATCTCACCGCCTGGGCGAAAGTGCGCGTCCTCGAAGCTGCCACGCCGGTCTCCGACGCCGTTCGCGCGAACTACGCGCGCGACTCGGAAGCGCTCGTTCGCGCGCAGGCAATCGGAACGATCGCTGATGACAAGGTCGACGCCAATCTGCCGCTGATTCGCAAAGCGCTCGACAATTTCGATGTCATCGTCCGCGGCTACGCGATCGGCGCCTTCGCGAAATCGCACGATCCGAACAAACTCGACACACTGCAAGCCGCCGAACGGCGCGCACGACGCGACGAGCAGAACGATGCCCGGCTCGCCGCGATCACCGCGCTTTCGGAAATCGACTACCCGGACCGCGCCACTCTTCTTCACGCCTGGCTAGCGGATGCCGACCCGGTCGTTCGCCGCATCGCCGCCGACGCAATCGAACAAAAACTGAAGATGCCGCGGCCGCAATTCACGCCGCTGCCGGTCACGCGCACCGACTACGCCCAGATCGTGGAGTGGTCGCGCCAGCCGCACACCGCGTCGATCCACATGACGCGCGGCATCATTCAAATCGCGCTTCTCACGCACGACGCGCCGATCACGACGTGGAACTTTGCGAAACTGGCGCGCGCAAAGTATTTCGACAACAGCTCGTTCATGCGCGTCGTCTCCAACTTCGTCATCCAGGGCGGCGACCCTCGCAACGACATGGAAGGCGGCCCGGGCTACGCCATCCGCGACGAGATCAACCTGCAGAAATACACGCGCGCCGCCGCCGGCATGGCCCTCTCCGGCCCCGACACCGGCGGCTCGCAGTTCTTCATCACGCACTCGCCACAACCGCACCTCGACGGCGGCTACACGATCTTCGGCCGCGTCATCGGCGGCATGACCGCGGTCGTCGACCCCACCGAGCGCGGCGACAAAGTGGAGACGATCGCGATCGACGAATGATTGCGCTTCGCGCGTTCTCGGTTGTCGGTTGATTGCGCTTCGCGCGTTAAACCCGAAGCAGTTGATTCTCATTTGCCTTATTGGCGCGCAGTCGAGATCGATCTCGCGTTTTTCTTACAAAGCGCGAAGCGCAATTACTTCGGTCGCTTCGCGATCAGCCAGCCGATCAGGAAGAATGCGCCGCCGATGAACAGCAGGCGCACTTCCAGCGTTACGTTGTCCTTCAGCAGACCGGTGAGCAGACCGATCGGAAGGATGATCATGCCGATGAGCATGAAGAGGCGGCCGAGGAGCGCGGACATCGGGGAAGTGTAACCGCGGGCCGCGCTGCTACAGTTCGCGGCGTGAAGCCAGTCGTCGTCCTCACCGCGCAATATCCGGCCATCGTTCGCGAGATCCTGGCCGGCCTCTGCGATTTCATCGAGCACCCCAGCGAGAACGAGCGCTCGGAAGACGACATGATCACGATTCTGAGCGAGGCCGATGCGGCCATCACCCTGCTCAGCGATCCGCTCACGCGCAACGTGCTCGAAGCGATTCCGGGCTTGCACATGATTGCGAACTACGCGGTTGGCTACAACAACGTCGACGCCGACGCCGCGCGCGAGCTGGGCGTCATCGTCACGAATACGCCCGGCGTTCTCACCGAGGCGACGGCAGATTTGACGATGGGACTCATTCTCGCGTTGATGCGCCGCATCGTCGAAGGCGACCGGGAAGTGCGCACCACAGGCCGCTGCATCTGGGAACCGCTTCACCTCCTCGGCAACGGACTGACCAGCAAGCGGCTCGGAATCATCGGCATGGGCCGCATCGGCAGCGCAGTGGCGACGCGCGCGCAGGCGTTCGGCATGGAGATCATCGGTGTCCGCCGCGGCGAATCTCTCGATGAGCTCCTTGCAACGAGCGATGTCGTTTCGATCCACGCTCCGCTGACGAGCGCAACGCATCACCTGATGAATGCATCGACGATCCGGGCGATGAAGCGCGGCGCATTTCTGATCAACACCGCCCGTGGGAAGCTGGTCGACGAAGCCGCTCTTTGCGACGCGCTCGACGATGGCCACCTCGCCGGCGCCGGCCTCGATGTGTACGAAGACGAGCCGGCAGTCAATCCGCGATTGATCGCCATGCCGAATGTCGTCCTCGCGCCGCACATCGGCTCAGCGACCGAAGAAACGCGAACGGCAATGGCACGCATCGCTGCTACCGATGTGGCTCTTTTCTTGCGCGGACTGAAGCCGCAGAACATCATCACGTAACACGGAATTGATAATGGACAATTGACAATGGACAACGAAACCCTCTTCGAGGAGCCGATGCCCGACAATCCTCAACGTGAACGCGCAGCGCAAACCACGGATCGACGAACTGCCTCTCGTTGTCCATTGTCAATTGTCAACTGCCTCCGTTGTCCATTGTCAATTGTCAATTCCGCGTCTGAGTGAGCGAACGATCATGACCATCCTCAACCGTGCCGAAGCCTTTCTCGTCGTCATCGATGTGCAGGAGAAGCTCATGCCGGTCATCGACGACCACGAAAACGTCGCGCGAAATCTCGACCGTCTCATTCGCGGAAGCCACGTGCTCGACATCCGCGCCGTTGTCACCGAGCAATACAGCAAAGGACTCGGCCACACCGTGCCGCTGCTCCGCACCGCGCTCGAAGCGACGTTTGGATACGAGCCGGTCGAGAAGATGACCTTCTCAGGTTTCGGATGCGCCGAATTCGTCACCGCCATCCGCAATCTGCACCGGAAGCACGCGATCGTCGCGGGCATCGAGACGCACGTCTGCGTCTATCAGACTGTCCGCGACCTTCTCGCGAACGGATTCGACGTCACCGTCATCGCCGACGCCGTCTCGTCGCGCACGCAAGCCAACCGCGAGATCGCGCTCCGGAGAATGGTCAGCGACGGCGCCAAACTCAGCTCGACGGAGATGGTGCTGTTCGAATTGACAGGCGTCTCCGGCACGGACGAGTTTCGCGAGATCGCGCGATTGGTGCGATGAGTACGGAATTGACAATTGACAATGGACAACTGACAACGAGAGCCGGGCTTTTCGAATCGACCCCCTCGTTGTCGATTGTCGTTCATGCCGCACCGGCAAAGATTCTACGGAGCGTGGAAGGGGTCAGACCGAAAGTGAAAGTGACGAAAATTGTCCGTGCTTCCCGCTAGTGCCATATTCCGTCACTTCCACTTCGGGTCTGACCCCTCCGCCAGTCACCCGTTGTCAATTGTCAATTGTCCATTGTCAATTATCATCCGCCCGCCGATGAAAGACCTCGTCACACTCTTCCAGGCACTCAGCGATCCGACCCGGCTCCGGCTTTTGAGTCTCATGTCTGCGGGCGAGGTCTGCGTCTGCTACTTCGTCGAAATCCTCGATGAGACGCAGCCGAAGATCTCGCGGCATCTGGCGTATCTGCGGCGAGCCGGACTCGTATCCGCGCGGCGCGATGGCAAGTGGGTGCATTACGGATTGACGAAGCCGTCCGATCCTGAGGCGGCGGCGGTATTCGAGACTGTTCTCGAAGTCATCACCAGCGATCGGAGGATGCAGCGCGACCGCGCCGCGCTCGAGAAAGTCTGTTGCGCCATCCGGCCGCCGGCAGCATTGCAGAACGCGCCCAAGCCTGATCTTGTGAGGGCGCGGACGAACTGATGCTGGCAGCGGTCCTCATCGCCATCGCGGCGTTCTTCGCCGGCGCGGTGTCGGCTGTGGCCGGCTTCGGAATCGGCAGCATCCTCACGCCGCTCCTTGGATTGACGATCGGCGTCAAACTGGCAGTGGCCGCCGCCGCGATTCCGCACTTCATCGGCAATTCGCTCCGCCTCTGGACGCTGCGCGACAAAGTCGACAAGCAGGTACTCAAAACATTCGGCCTGATGAGCGGCGCCGGCGCGCTGGCCGGTGCGCTGCTGCACGCGGCGGCGGCAACGAGCGCGTTGAAGATCGTCTTCGCCATCGTGCTCATCATCGTCGGCGCATTTGGAATTACCGGTTGGAGCGATCACCTCCGCTTCGGCCGGCGAGGCGCGTGGCTGGCCGGCGGCGTCTCCGGCTTGCTGGGTGGACTGGTCGGCAACCAAGGCGGCATCCGCGCCGCGGCGATGCTGGCGCTCGATGTGCGCAAAGAAGTCTTCGTCGCCACCGCCGTCGCCATCGCCCTCGTCGTCGACGGCGCGCGTCTTCCGGTGTATGCGTTCAGCACGGGCCGCCAATTGCTGACCATCTGGCCGATGCTTGCCGGCGCCAGCGCCGCCGTCATCCTGGGCACCTTCTTCGGCAAGTCGCTCCTCGGCCGCGTGCCCGAGAGCATCTTCCGCCGGCTCGTCGCCGCGCTGCTCATCGCCCTCGGCATCGCCATGCTCGTTATGCGATGAAATTCGCAGCACCGTGACCGCTGTCATCACGGAAGACTGCCGGTCGCCGTTACGATCCTCCACGATGCGCGCTGCCATTTCGATCGCTCTCCTTCTTGCGGCAAGTACTGCCAGCGCGGCGACATTCCTCGTCCCGTCCGATCGCACGCTCGTCACGGCTTCGCAAGCGATCGTCGTCGCGACCGCCGGCGAATCGCACGGACGCTGGGCCCCGGGCGGATGGATCGAGACCGTGACCGAGTTGCGTGTCGATGAGGCAATCAAAGGTGCGATCAGTACCGGCGAGACGATTCACGTCACCGAGCTTGGTGGCTCCGCCGGCAAGATCAACTACATCGTCGCCGGCAGTCCTAGGTACGCACCGGGCGAGCGCGTACTGCTCTTTCTGGAAACGAACGATCGCGGCGAATGGGTGGCGAAGAACATGGTCGTCGGAAAGTTCGCGCCGGCGCAGGACACGAGCGGACGGCGATTGCTCCTGCGGGAAGCGGGCGAGATCATCGGATGGAACGTCGACGGCTCGCCGCACCGCGAGCCGGTGCGATTGGAAGCTGAGTTCCTGCGCTTCGTGCGCGCGACCGCGCAAGGGCGTGAGGCATCCGAGGATTACATCGTCAGCGATCCGAAGCCGCTGCGGAAGAGCATCGTCAGCGAGGCAACGGCATCAGCATTCACGCCCAGTTCATATCTGATTCAATCGGGTGGGCTGGGCATCCGCTGGCCGGTCTTCCCCAACTCAGTCGTTTTTCTCAGCCACGGATCGCAGCCGGGCGCGCTGAACGGCGGCATCACGTCGATGCAGCGTGCCTTCGCGGCGTGGACGAACGACCCCGGATCCAACATCGTCTACACGTACGGCGGCACGACGACGATCGCCAGCACGGGGTTCAAAGCCAACGTCAACGATGGCGTGAACACCGTTCAGTTCAACGATCCCGCGAACGAGATTCCCGGCTCGTTCCAGCCAAACAATGGCGCCACGCTCGCCATCGGCGGCGCGTGGACCGGAGACGCCACGCATCAGGCGAACGGCGAGCAGTACTTCTCGATCGTCGAAGCCGACCTCGTGGTCCAGGACGGCATCACCGGCGCGGGACTGACCGGCAATGGATTCGATCACGTCCTCACTCACGAGCTCGGGCACACACTCGGGCTGCGCCATTCCGACAAGAACGCTGCCGACACCTCCAGTTGCGCGCCGCCGCTCGATTGCTCGACGACCGCGATCATGAACTCGAGCGTCTTTTTCAACTCCGACTCGATTGGTTCGGCGCTGCAGGCCTGGGACATCGCCGCGATCGATGCCGTTTACGGCTCCGGCGGCGTGGTCACGCCGCCCGCGTGCAATCCGCCGCGCATCAACACGCAACCGAGTCCCACGATCGACGTCGGGGCAACCGCAGTGACCTTCACCGTGACGGCCTCGGGTGATACGCCGCTGCAATATCAGTGGTACACGGGCACCCGAGGAAATACGAATGCGCCGGTGACCAACGCGACATCTTCGAGCCTCACCGTGAAGCCGGCCGTGACCACCGGCTACTGGGTTCGCATCACCAATGGATGCGATCCGCCGGCGGACAGCATCACCGCCTACGCGATCGTCAACAGTTGTCCGCCAGTCACGATCGCATCGCAGTCGAGCGACATCACGATTTTCGAAGGGAAGTCGACACCGCTCACGATCGCGGCCAGCGGAGGGACGGTCTCGTATCAGTGGTACGCCGGCACGAGCGGCACGACGACGTCGCCGATTCCGAACGCAACCAGCGCGGCGCTGACCGTTTCGCCGGCGCAGACGACAAGCTACTGGGTGCGCGCATCGAACACGTGCGGATCGAGCACCGACAGCAACACGATCACGGTCACCATCGTCCCCTGCACGGCGCCGAAGGTCGTCGTGCAACCAGCCAGCGGCGACATCGTCACCGGCAATGGAGCAACGTTGTTTGCCGGAGTGACCGGCACACTTCCGATCGCGTTTCAGTGGTACCAGGGTACCTTCCCCGACACATCACATCCCGCCAACGCCGGCACGTCAGCAACACTGGCCATACCGTCGCTCATCGCCTCGGCTTCGTACTGGCTGCACGTATCGAGCGAATGCGGCGCGGCCGACAGCACCACCGCGCGGCTCACGATCGTCTCAACCTGCACGCCGCCATCGATCGCCGTGCAACCGCAAAATCAGAGCGTGCCTGCGGGATCGACAGCAATCGTCTCCGTCATCGCAACCGGCTCATCGCTCTCGTATCAGTGGTACCAGGGTGGATTCCTCGATTTCACGCACCCGACCGGCGGCAACGCGCCGTCGGTGCTGGCCTCAGCGATCACCGCGCCGACACCGTTCTGGGTGCGCATCACCAGCCCGTGCGGCACCGTCGACAGCGGCGTCGCAACGGTGTCGGTCGCGGTGGTGCAAAGGCGAAGAGCGGCGAAGTAGACGTTGTCATTCCGAACCGCCGGAGCGAAGCGGAGGACGGAGAGGAATCCGCTGCATCCGGAGCGATATCGCACGGAATGAGGGGATTCCTCTCCGCGCTTCGCCGGTTCGGAATGACAACGGCTAGCTCGCGGCGCTATCGCCCGCCTGGGACGGCCGCTATACTTCCACCCATGCCGCCTCTCTCTCTGATCCCGCCCGTCACGACGATCGATGAGGTCGTCGCTGCGATTGAGGGCATCATCGCCTGGTCCATCGCGAACGAGAGCCGCCTCGGATACTTCGCGGCGCTCTACAAACGCATCACCATCGCCATTCGCACGGCCATCGCGCAGAACCTTTTTCAAAACGGGCCGCGCATGGAGCTCTTCGACGTCACCTTCGCCAGCCGTTACTTCGCGGCGCTGAACGGCTACTTCCATCCCGGCGCATTCCCGCAGCCGTCGCATTGCTGGCGCGTGGCCTTCGATGGCGCCACGCACCCCGAGCCGGTCATCGTTCAGCACATGCTTGCCGGCGTGAACGCGCACATCGATCTCGACCTCGGCATCGCCGTCGAGCAGGTCGCGCCAGGCTCGATGCTGCCGTCGATCCAAATGGACTTCAACACGGTCAACAAAGTGCTCGCGGCGCAGGTCAACGGGGTCGTCGACGAGATCGACGAGCTTTCACCGGTCCTCTCCGACATCTACGACGTGCTGATGAAAAATGAGATCGATCTGATCGGCGACGCTCTGCTGATCTTCCGCGATGGCGCCTGGCGATTCGCGGAATTGCTCGCAGCCGAGCCGTCGTTCGCGCATCCGCCGACCATCATGATCAAGGACCTGGAAGTGGCGAAGTTCGGGACGCTGATCTTTTACCCGCCGCCACTCCTTGCATCGATCACCGCCGTCATCGCATCGAAAGAGAGCCGCGACATCGTGCACAATATTCAAGTGCTCGACGCGATCGCGGCAACGCCCGCGGCGATGTAGACATCCTGGGAGTCGGTTGTCGGGGGTCGGGAGTCGGAGCTTTCGGGCAACCCTCCGACTCCCGACTCCCGCGAAACCTACGAGTTGGGAGTGGAGCTTCCGACACTCCGACTCCCGACTCCCGACTCCCGCGAATCTACGTATGCACGCCCGGCGCCTCGTGGCCGCTGTCGCTGACGTACTCGACGTACGAGCCTCCGAACACGCGCGGCGCGGCGCCGCGCTCCTCAGGCAATTCCAGCACGCGGTTGGAGAGGCCGCGCAGGAACATGCGGTCGTGGGAGACGAAGAGCATCGTGCCTTCGAAATCGTGAAGGGCCTCGACGAGCATC
>DATAMS010000100.1:0-2765 GCA_036260495.1 Thermoanaerobaculia bacterium | reverse complement strand
GCCGATGGCCGCGAGCGAGACGCTCGCACTCCTTCACTTCACCGCGATCGATCTTGCTTGCTTCACGTCCGTGATGCCGCGCATCGCTTTTTCGAGCGCGTCTTGCAGCAATGTGCGCATGCCTTGCTGCATCGCCAGCTCGCGGAGCTCGTCGATCGGCGCGCGGCGTTGGACGGCGCGTTTTACTTCGTCGGTGCCCGTCAGCAACTCGTGGACGCCCATGCGGCCTTTGTAGCCGGTGTTGTTGCAGTTTGGGCAGCCTTTCGGTTCGTAGAGCATGAAGTCGGGCGAGTACTTGATGCCCATCTGCGGGAAGTAATCGCGGCCGTAGATCTCCATCAACTCGTCGAATTCTTCCTCCGAGGGGTGATGCGGCGCTTTGCACTTCGGGCAGAGCGTGCGGATCAGGCGCTGGGCCATGATGCCGAGGAGCGCGTCGGCGAAATTGAAGGGATCGATGTTCATGTCCAGCAGGCGCGAGATCGTTTCCGGCGCGGAGTTGGTGTGCAGCGTCGAGAAGACGAGGTGGCCGGTGAGCGATGCTTCGATGCCGATGGCGGCCGTTTCGTGATCGCGCATTTCGCCGACCATGATCACGTCGGGATCGGCGCGCAGAAACGAGCGCATGGCCGCGGCGAAGGTGAAGTCGATCTTCGGTTGCACCTGCACCTGGCGCAATCCCTTTTGCGTAATCTCAACCGGGTCTTCCGCCGTCCAGATCTTCATATCCTCGGTATTAATCGATCCGAGCGCGGAGTGGAGCGTTGTGGTTTTGCCGGATCCTGTCGGTCCGACAACGAGACAGATGCCGTACGGCTTGGCGAGGATTTCTTTGAAGTTCTTGAGATTCCGTTCGCTGAATCCCATCTTCTCGATCGGAAGCGGTTTCGACGCGGCGAGGATGCGCATGACGACGTCCTCGTTGCCGTTGGTGGTCGGGATCGTGGCGACGCGCAGCTCGATGACGCCTTTGGATGACTTGAAACGGATCTTGCCGTCTTGCGGTTTGCGACGCTCGGAGATGTCGAGCTTCGCCATGATCTTCAGCCGCTGCACGAGCGCGTTGCGGTGCGCGCCGGGGATCTCCATGAATTTGCTGCAGTCGCCGTCGACGCGGAGACGAATGAGGCAGGGATTCTTGGCGCCGTCGGGCTCGACGTGAATGTCCGAAGCACCGCGCGCGGCGGCTTCGAGGATCATCTTGTTGGCGAGCGCGACGATCCCCGAATCGGTCTCGTCGATCTCGTCCCGATCTTTTTCTTCTTCTTCGGCAGTCCCTTCCCCTTCGCCGAGCGAATCGAGAATCTTGTTCAGATCGGCGCTGTCCGAGGCGGTGTCGTCGGTCTCGCCATACGACGCGGCGATGTACGCGAGAATCTCGTGCTTCATGCCGGCCCAGAAGTCGTAGCGCGGCGCGAGGTTCATGGCGCGAATCCCGTCGAGGCGCGTCAGATCGTGCGGATCGTCGACGGCGATGATGAGCATGCCCGGACGGCGTTCGACCGGCGCGCAGCCGTACTTCTTCCACATGTCGGACGGCACGCGGTCGCGATACTCCGGCGGAATCGTCTGCACGCCGTCGTAGCTGAAAAAGGGCGTGCTGTAGAACGCGGCCAGCGATTTCCCGATCTCTTCCTTCGGGACGTTGTAGTCCTCGATGAGTACCTTCTCGATGCTGGAGTTGTTGACGCGCGCGTTCGAAACGGCAGCTTCGATGTCCTTCTCGGAGACGATGCCTTTGTCGACGAGCGCGCCAAGACGCGAAGGCTTGGTCTGCCGCGCCGCGCGGTGCTGGTTGTAGAAGGCGATGCCGAGGATGCGGCCGATCTCTTCGGCGGCATCTTCATCCTGCGCCGTGAAGGCGACGCCGTGACGCTTGTTGATGAGCTGCACGACGCCGAGGAGATACTTTTCGAAGAGGATGGGAACCGCGAGCACGGCCTTGGTGCGGAAGCCGGTCTGCTTGTCCCAGCGCTGATCGAAGCGAAGATTGGCGTGGAATCGCGCCAGCTCGGCGGCGTCGTAGGAGTCTTTGATGTTGATCGTTTTCCGCGCCAGCGCCGTGAAGCCGGCGATCGACGAGAACGACTTCGGGACGCGGATCTCTTTCGGGACGTCGCCAACTTTGGTGAGCGAGTAGAGCTCCTGATTCTTGGTGTCGATGGCGTAGATGGTGAGCCGTTCGGCGTCGAGGAGCTCGAGGATCTTGTCCTTGAGCGTCATCAGAATGTGCGGAATGGACTCGGCGGCGTTGATCTGATTGGTGATTCCCGTCAGTTTCTTGCGGTACTCGAGCTCGCGCTCCAGCGAATTTGGCGCAGCCTGAAGGGTCATCGTCTGGATTCTCCCAAGTTGAAGAAAAGGATAGCGCAATCAGTCAAAGTGCGGCTTCGACGATCATCGTGTAACACTACTACGCGCGCCAAGCGAAGTAATGAGCCAGTCATCCATGGGGGTTCCTGTCGCCACAAAACTTCGTCGACGATGCGCGACGTCGCGCCGCAGAACCGGTTCGAAACGAGGAAAGGTCAGGTCGAAACGGAAACTGATCCCATCAAAACAGAAAGAGGCGCCCGAGAGCGCCTCTTTTGTTCGAGCGAGCGTTGTTCGTTTACTGCATGCGATTGCGAATGCGCTCATACGAATCGCGCGTCGCGTCGCGGACATCACGCCATTCCGTCTGCAGCGGTCCGCGGTAGGTGCTCCAGTTCCGTTCAAGCTCGGGCTCGACGTCGGAGAACTGACGGTGGCGGTAGTCAGGATTG
>DATAMS010000093.1:0-9390 GCA_036260495.1 Thermoanaerobaculia bacterium | reverse complement strand
TGTTGATGGCGTTGCGCAGCCCGACATCCACGTAGTCGCTCGCGCCGAGGTTGCGCACGGTGGTGAAGCCGGCATCGATGGTCTTGCGCGCATACGTCGTAGACAGGATGGCCTGCTCGGCGGGATGGCGCATCAGGTTCTGAAAGTAGTCGACGTAGAAGTTGTCGCCGATCTCGCTCGTGAGATGCACGTGCGAGTCGATCAGGCCGGGCAGGAGCGTCACGTCGCCGAGGTCGATGACTTGCGCGTTCGCGGGGGCTGGTCCGCCGATCGACTTGATGTGATTCCCTTCGATGACGATGACGCCGTTCGCACTGACGGAGTCGGAGGTCGCATCGAAAATCCGCGCTGCCTTCAGCACGATCGTTTTCGGTTGCTGCGCGAAGGTCGAAACGGCGAAGAGAGCGGCGAGAAGGAGTAGCGGCTTTCTCATCATGCTGCGAAAACTAGCATGGTTCTGAGAAGCGTTTCACGCGGAGACGCGGAGGGCGCGGGGGAACGTTCTGGTCACGGAACGTCAACCTTGCGAAGAATCGCGGCTGCCGTCCTAACTTTCGTGCGATCCCTTCGTCTCACCGTGGAATGAAGACAATTCGAGCGGTTGTGGGTACGGGTCTACTGGTTTGCCTCTCCATCGCTGCGCACGCTCAAACGCGTGAGCCGGCGGTGACGTTCGCCATCAAACGGGCCACCGGTCCGATCACGGTGGACGGCGATCTTTCCGATGCTGCGTGGAAGGACGCGCTGCAGGTCGACAAGTGGTACGAGACGAATGCCACCGACAACACCGAGCCGAAGGTGAAGAACGTGGCCTGGATGACCTACGACGACCACTTCTTCTACGCCGCCTTCCACTTCGAGGACCCGAATCCGGGCGCGATCCGCTCGCCGTTTGCGGACCGCGACAACATTCCCAGTTCGACGGACTACGCGGGCGTCATCCTCGACACGCGCAACGATGGCAAGACCGCCATTCTCTTTCTATCGAACGCGCGCGGCATTCAGTACGACTCGGTGAGCGACGATACGACGGGCAATGAAGATAGTTCGCCAGATTTCTTCTGGGAGTCGGCGGCAAAAATCACGAAAGAGGGATGGGATCTCGAGCTCCGCATCCCGTTCTCATCGCTGCGCTACAAGAAAGCCGATCCGCAAACGTGGGGCATTCTCCTGTATCGCAATTATCCGCGCGACCGCCGTTATCAATTCTTCGCCAATAAGCTTCCCAAGGGCGGAAACTGTTTCATCTGCAATGAGAACAAGATCGCCGGACTTGCCGGTCTGCCGCAGGGTGGCCACATCGTCGCTGCGCCGTATATGACGGTCAAAGAACAGGGATCGCCGCGCAGTGACGTGCTTGGAAATCAGTTGGTCAACGCGCCCGCGAAAATCGACGGCGGCATCGATGTGAAGTGGACGCCGAACGCTGACACAGCCATTGACGGCACACTTAATCCCGATTTCTCGCAGGTCGAGTCCGATGTCGCCGCCATTTCCGCGAACCAGCGCTTCGCGATTTTCTTCTCCGAGAAGCGGCCGTTTTTTCTCGAAGGCATCGAGCTTTTCAATACGCCGATTCAGGCTGTTTACACGCGCACGATCACGTCGCCGCGATTCGGTCTGCGCTCGACTGGCAAGTTCGGCGACAACGACTACACCGCGATCATCGCCCAGGATCGTGGCGGCGGTCTGACGATTCTGCCGGGGCCGAACGGGTCTGATTTCGCCAATCAGGATTTCAATTCGACCGTTGCCATCGGCCGCATCCGGCACAATTTCGGCCTCTCCTACATCAGCATGCTCGGCACCTTCCGGGAATCGGAGGGGAGCGCGCACAATCGCGTTCTTGGGCCCGATTTCCAATGGCGGATCAATGACAAAGAAACGGTCACCGGCCAGGTTCTCTTCAGCAACACCAAGACTCCCGATCGTCCTGACCTTGCCTCGGAATGGAACGGCCAGACGCTGAATGGCCACGCCGAATACGTCTGGTGGACGCATTCGACAAAGCACATCGATTGGTACACCGAGGCGAAGGATTACAGCGACGGTTTCCGCGCCGATAATGGATTCGTCCCGCAGGTCGGTTATCGCGAGGAGTTTTTCGAAGGCGGCTACACGATGCGGCCGACGACGGGCTTTGCCAATCGCATCCGGATTTTCATCAATGGCGATTATTCGGCGGCGACGAATGGCGACATGCTTTTCCGCGACCGCTCCGCAGGCATCGGCTTCGACGGCAAGTTCGCGTCGAGCACGCGCCTGCGTTTCTCGATCAACGGCGTCCGCAGTGGCGACAAAGTCCTCACGCGCCATCAACTTCTGTATGCGACGCAGTTCACGCCCTCGCGCATTTTCCAGAATATTCAGATCAATGGCTCGGCCGGCGAGGACGTCGACTTCTCGAACACCCGCCTCGGGCGCGGCGCCGACATCTCCGTCGGCGGGATCGTCCGGCCCACCGATCATCTCGAGCTCCGCTACAACCAGGGCCTGCGCTGGCTGAACGTCGATCCGCTGCCCGGCCAGAACAATGCCGAGAGCGCCCGCCTCTTCACCGCACAGGTGGAGCGCCTGCGGGCCACGTACACGTTCAATTCAAGGATGTACGTTCGCGGCATCGTGCAAAACGTCCGCACCAACAACAACCAGCGGCTCTTTCTCGACTCGGTCAATCAACACAGCGGCAACGTGACGTCGTCGCTCCTGTTTGCCTACAAAGTGAACTGGCAAACACTTCTCTTCGTTGGCATTGGCGACGAGCGTGATGTCGAAGTCGCCGACAACAAACTCCAGCCCGCGAGCCGGCAGTTATTCATGAAAATGTCGTACGCGTTTCAGAGATAGGGGTTTTTCATCCAAAACGGATCCGCGGCAACTCGTCGCTCGGCGATGCGGCGCGTGGATTTGAATGCTACTTCGCGGCCGCGACAAAATCGGAAGCGTGGAAGTGTCTGATGAGCCAGCGATTGCCGCTGCGGACGAAGACGAACGTCCGTCTGCGTGTCACATCGGGCGCTTTATCGCGGATGTTGAAGGTGACGATGCCGAGGTTCCCGGAGACTTGAATCTCGAGGTCTTCGGGCACGAGGTGAAGGCGCGCCGTCGCGGGCTTCGTCCGCGCTACGAAATTGCGGAAGATCCGCGTGACGGCGTCGCGGCCCTGGACGCGATCGTCTTGCGCAACGGGGACAAACGCCGTGATGTCCTCCGCAAAGAATGAGGACATCGCATTGGCGTCCAATGCATTGAGCGCGTCCATAAACCCCGACATCGCCGCTCGGACTCCTGCTTCATCGGCGGAGTTGGAAAGCGGTGGGCCGGCGGTGGAACAAGAGGCGGTGATCAGAGCCACGAACAGAAGCGCAAAGCGAAAGCGAGTCATCTTCGCAGCGTAGACGAACATCGTGCGCGGTTCTGCAAATGAATTGTGAAGTGCGCCAGGAGCGCATTATTTCGCCGGTGAAGCCGGTGTTTCATTGGTCTCCGGCGCTTTTTTCCAGCGTGCGATGAACGTGAATTGGAAGCCGAGGAAGAACGTGGTGCCGAAGAGGAGAAGGCGGCCGAGGGATACGACGTCGTGAAGATTAACCGTCCCGCCGAAGGCTTTCGCGAGAACGTCGAATTTCCCGATGACAAAGCCGCTCACAAATGCCGAAAGCGCCTTGCCAATGCCCGCAAATGTTTCCTTTTGCCCCGGCGTCATCGGGGAAAGTAATACGCCAACGGACCATCCCACGATTCCGCCGAAGAACGTCAACAGAAGGTTCAACCACCATTCCTCAGGCTTCATCCGAAACGCGATGACGAAGCACGCGACGTACATCAGTCCGCCGAGGACGTATCCAAAGACGATTCCGAAGCCAAGGTCTCTCGAGAAGCCGGCGAGGGAGGAACGGATCCCTTTCCACAATCCCTTCTGTTCCGTAGTGTTCATAAGGGCTCCACTGTGAACTCTGGACCTGGGCTATTTTAGCGTCCGCCGCAGCTGTGCCGAAGCGAGCCGCGCGTCTGCTGCCGGTGGCGGGATCTTCGTAATATCGGCACCCCTCCTTTAGGATATAGCGAACTGGGCCGTTTGTCCGGATTTGCGCGCGAAGAGACTCGATTGTGAGGGTCCGTCAGTGTCGCGTGACCCGATCGATGCCCGCGAACACCGCCGCGGCATCCTCGAAGTCGTCGAACACCTCGGCTGCTCCGCTCCGGCGCAGGCTCCCGGCGCGTGTGCCCGCTGCGATGCCAATGAATGGCAAGTTGAGATTCGCCGCCGCGCGCACGTCCCACGGTGCGTCGCCGAAGGAGACGATGACATCGCCGTCGCCAGCCCCGGCAAGTGCGATGCCGCGGCGGAGGATGTCTTCGCGGGCGATGCCGTCATCGCACGACGCCAGCGGCAGGTCTGCAGGCAATCCCGCGCGCATCAGTTTGAGCTTCGCTGAGTCGCTCCACGCGCCGGTGCAGAGCACGACGCGCCAATCGCGCGCTTGCAGTTGCGCGAGGAACGCTCCCGCTCCCGGGACTTCATGCAGCTCCGTCATTCGCTCGCCGAGCAACTCCACGAAGCGCGTTCGATGCAGGGCGATCTCGTGTGGTTCGGCTTCGCGTCCGCGCAAACGCTGCAAGGCCTCGATCACGATGCCGCGGTCGGTCGTGTGCTGATAGGAATCCCAATCGGTATCGATCCCGGCGCCGAACACATCCCGAAACGCCTCCGCAAAGCAGATCGAGTCGGTCTCGTTGCTCTCCGTCAGCGTGCCGTCAATATCGAAAAGGGCGATGTTCATTTTTTATCCGCGGATGTCGCTGATAGAGCGCAGATAAGAGGATCTCATCTACGTCATCTGCGGACCGGTCTTCCATGTGATGTTCGTCATACAAATCGGTGATTCGCGAGACACCTCAGCGTTTGGTCTCTCGCTACCATCGCCTTCGAAATCAACATACAGGAGACGATCCAATGGCCTTCGTGATCACCGACAACTGCATCAAAGACGCGCTGTGTGTGGACGCTTGTCCCGTCGACTGCATTCATCCGCGGATGGACGAGTCGTCGTTTGAAGGTGTGACGCAGATGTACGTCGATCCCGCCGAGTGCATCGACTGCGGCGCCTGCATCCCCGCCTGCACCTCGGACGCAATCTTCGCTTTCGACGATGTACCCGCGGACAAACAGCAGTTCATCGCCGCCAACGCCGCATATTTCGCGTAGGCGTCACGCAAGTCTCGAGCAGGGCAGTTCGCGGCCGCAAGTAGTACGGCGGAACGCTGCCGTCCCGGCGGCTGGCCCGGCGGCGTCTCGCCGCCGCAAAGGAACGACATGACCGACAAGAAAATCATCTGGACGAACGTCGACGAAGCGCCGGCGCTGGCATCGCATTCACTCCTCCCGATCGTGCGAGCGTTTACGAACGGGACCGGAATCGAAATCGAAACCGCGGACATCTCACTGGCTGCCCGCATACTCGCGACCTTCCCGGAGAAACTGCTGGAATCGCAACGCGTTCCCGATGATCTCGCGCGCCTCGGCGCGCTCACGAGCTCGCCCGACGCCAACATCATCAAACTGCCGAACATCAGCGCGTCGATCCCGCAATTGAAAGAAGCGATCTGCGAGTTGCAGGGACAGGGCTACGACGTTCCGGACTACCCCGAAGTGGCGGCGAATGATGAGGAGAAAGCGACTCAGTCGCGCTATGCCAAAGTTCTCGGCAGCGCCGTGAATCCGGCTCTCCGCGAAGGCAACTCCGATCGCCGCGCACCTCTGGCCGTGAAGAACTTCGCCCGCAAAAATCCTCACAAATTGAGCGCGTGGAACCGCGATTCGAAGGCCGAGGTCGCGTACATGAGTGAGGGCGATTTCTACGGCAACGAGCAATCGATCGTCATGGACGCCGGCGGCGCGTTCCGGATCGAGCTCGCCGGCAACGATGGCGCGGTCACGATTCTGAAGGACGGGTTGACCGCGACGCCCGGCGAGATTCTCGATGGCACGTTCATGAGCGTGAAGGCCCTTCGTGCGTTTTACAGCGCGCAAATCGAGGACGCACGGAACAACGGGCAGCTGCTCTCCGTGCATCTCAAGGCAACGATGATGAAGGTGTCCGATCCGATTTTGTTCGGGCACGCTGTCCGCGTTTTCTTCAAGACTGTTTTCGAAAAGCACGCGGCCGCCTTCCGCGATGCTGGCGTCAATCCGAACCTCGGCCTCGGCGATCTCTATCGCAAGATTCAGTCGCTCCCGGATGCGAAGCGCGCCGAGATCGAGGCCGGCATTCAGGCTGCGTACGAAAAGCGTCCAGCGCTGGCGATGGTCGACTCCGGCAACGGAATCACGAACCTCCACGCACCGAACGACATCATCGTCGACGCCTCCATGCCGGTCGTCGTTCGCGACGCGGGCAAGATGTGGAACGCGGAAGGGAAGCTGCAGGATACGAAGGCGCTCATCCCCGACCGCTGCTACGCGACGATGTACGCGGAGATCATCGAGAACTGCAAGAAGTTCGGCGCGCTCGATCCGGCGACGATTGGATCCGTTCCGAACGTCGGCCTCATGGCCCAGAAAGCGGAGGAGTACGGATCGCATCCGACGACGTTCGAGATTCCCTTCGATGGTGTCGTGCGTGTCGTCGATGCGGACGGCAACGTGCTGATGCAGCACAAAGTCGAAGCGGGCGACGTCTGGAGAATGTCGCGCGCCAAAGATATTCCGATTCAGGATTGGGTGAAGCTGGCCGTGAGGCGGGCAAAGGCAACCGGCGCGCCCGCCGTTTTCTGGCTCGACAGCAACCGCGCGCATGACGCGAACATCATCACGAAGGTCGTTCGCGCGCTGCGGAATCTGGATGCCGAGGGGCTGGAGATCCGGATCATGGCTCCGGTGCAGGCGATGCGCTACTCGCTGGAGCGAATCCGCAAAGGCCTCGACACGATCTCGGTCACGGGCAACGTGCTGCGCGATTACCTCACCGACCTTTTCCCGATTCTCGAGATCGGCACCAGCGCGAAGATGCTCTCGATCGTGCCGCTGCTGGCAGGCGGAGGACTCTTCGAGACCGGCGCCGGCGGTTCGGCTCCAAAGCACGTGCAGCAGTTCGTCAAAGAGGCCTACCTGCGCTGGGATTCGCTCGGCGAGTTTTCTGCGCTTGCCGCATCGCTCGAGCATCTGGCCGCAACGTTCAAGAACGAGAAGGCGCAGATCCTCGCCGGCACCCTCGATCAGGCGATCGCGAAGTTCCTCGACAACAACCGGTCGCCGGCGCGCAAAGTGGGCCAGATCGACAATCGCGGAAGCCATTTCTATCTCGCGCTCTATTGGGCGCAGGCACTGGCCGATCAGCCCAGTGATCCCGAGCTGCGATCAAAGTTCAACGCCATCGCCAGCCAGTTGATTGCGAACGAGTCTCGAATCAACGCTGAGCTGCTCGCCGCGCAAGGCAACCCCATCGACCTGGGCGGCTACTACCGTCCCAATCTCGAAAAGGTGTCGCGCGCGATGCGGCCAAGCGCGGCGTTGAACACGATCATCGACGCAGCGGGATTTGTTGCTCCGATGCGGCACGAAGTTCTCGAAGAAGTTCTGGTCTGACGAGGAGTGCAGGCGTCTCGCCTGCGGCCGTCGGGCGTCCTCGCCCGGCGGTGGTCTTAGCGAAACCTGCAACGCCGCGATGTGGGTTTGCGCGAAAACGTAGCGGCGCGGACTGATGCTCGTTTCAATACGCCGAGGCGAGACGCCTCGCCGCCGCGGGCGAGACGCCCACACTCCTCAATAAAACCCTCGCCTCACTAACTCGTATAGTCGATCCGTCGTCCAAGTCTGGCAGGAAGCGAGGTACCTCTTCGATGCGTAAATTGACAGCGCCTTTGATGGCGTCTCTGGTTGCTCTTTTCGTGTTCATTGCTCCGCTTCGCGCGGACGATCCCAAGCCGGCGGACAAACCCGCAGACAAAGCGGGCGACAAGGCCGGCGACAAAGCGGGCGAGAAGGCTCCCGAGCCGGCGAAGTTCGTCCGGCAACATCGGATGAAGCTCGGCGGCGCCGATGTCGCGTACACAACGACCGCCGAGGAGATCTTTCTGAAGGATGCGGACGGGAAGAACACCGCCAGCTTCTTCACGATCGCCTACACGAAAGACGGCGTGGCGCGTCAGGAAGACCGGCCGGTAACGTTCGTCTACAACGGCGGACCAGGATCGGCGTCGATCTGGCTGCACTTCGGATTCGTCGGCCCGCGCATCATCGACATTCCCAGCGACGCCGCCGATCCTGGCAGCCCGCCATACAAACTGCGCGACAACGACGACACGATCTTCCGCGCCACCGATCTCGTCTTCATCGATCCCATCGGCACCGGTTACAGCCACGCCATGGGCGACAAGAAGGGCGAAGATTTCTGGGGCTACGACGAGGACGCCGACTCGGTCGCGGAGTTCATCCGCAGCTTCATCACGCAACACAATCGCTGGAACTCGCCGAAGTACCTCCTCGGCGAAAGCTACGGCGGCATCCGTTCCGCCCTTCTCGTCCCGCGCCTCCAGGGAAACCTCGGCATCGGTCTCAATGGCGTGATCCTGCTCTCGCCGGCGCTGAACATGGGGACGCTGCCCTTCGTCGTCAACGGAAATGATCTGACGTACGCGACGTCGCTTCCCGCGCTGGCCGCCACTGCGTATTACCACCACAAACTTCCCGATCAGTGGAAGGATCTCGACACGCTTCTTCGCGAAGTGGAGAAGTTCGCAGGGACTGAATATCTCACCGCGCTTTTTCAAGGGGACGAGCTGTCGAAGGCCGAAAAGGAACGGATCGCCGAGCGCGTCCATCGCTACACGGGCGTGTCGAAGGAGTACATCCTCCGCGCCGATCTGCGGATCTACGCGCTGCGTTTCACAAAGGAACTGCTGCGCGAGGAAGGGAAATCGGTGGGCCTTCTCGACGGACGCTATGTGCAGACCGAGATCGACCGCGTGGCCGAGTTTCCCGACAACGATGCGTTTGGCGCCAAGACCGGACCGATCTACATCTCGCTCTTCCAAAGCTATCTTCGCAACGAGCTCGGCGTCGATCTGGTGAAGCGATACGCGCCGCAGAACGGCGAGGCAAACCAGAAGTGGAAGCGCCCCGGCAACGGACGCGGCGCCTTCGCCGGCTTCGTCGACGTCACCGGCGCGCTGGCGCAGGGGACGAAGGACAACGAGGCGCTCCGCGTCTTTTCGGCGTCCGGCTACAACGACCTCGTGACGTCGTACTACGCGAACAAGTACATGCTGACGCACAGCGGCATCGATCCGAAGCGCCTGGTCATCAAGCAGTATCCCGGCGGGCACATGATGTATCTCCACCGCCCCTCGGAGGAGGCGGTCTCGAACGACATCGTGGCGTTCATCGAG
>DATAMS010000083.1:0-3346 GCA_036260495.1 Thermoanaerobaculia bacterium | reverse complement strand
GGCGAACTTGTAAGTAATCCTTACAAGTTGCCTCTTCGACGAGCTCTCGTTCGGCGAAGATCGTTCTCAGGTGCAGCGTCACATTCTGCGGTGTGGTCTCGAAAAGCTCCGCGATCTGAGCCTGCGTGAGCCACAACGTCTCGTCCTCGAACCGGCACTGAATGCGCGTCCGGCCGTCTTCGGTCTGATAAAGGATGAGGCTTGACGGTGGCTCGTTGTCGGGCATTGAGGCAGCTCGGAATGGAATGAAGAATCATAGCTGTCTCATCGCTGAGACGGATCTACTCTACGGGGTGAAGAATGAATAACGTCTTCACCCTTCACCCCACCCCCAACCTCCGCTCTAATTCCTCGCGCCGGTTGCGGCTGAGGCTCAGCTCTGTACCGTCTTTGAGGCGGACGGCGTAGTCGCCGCCGCTGGCGCGGAGAAGTGTGTCGATGCGGTCGAGTCGAACGATTGCCGATCGGTGGATGCGGAAGAAGACGTTTGGGTCGAGTTGCTCTTCGAGTGTTTGCATCCGCTCTCGGACGGCGAATGTGCGCTCGCCGACGTGCAACTCCGCGTACGGGCCGCTGGCGCTGACGTAATCGACTTTCGAGACGGGGACGACGCGGAGCTGGCCGCGCATTTCGACGGTGATGCGCTCGAGGTACTTTGATTTGGGCGGTGGTTCTGAGGCGGCGGGCATCGCGCCTTCGGGGACGTGTAGCAGCGACAACAGCCGCTTCGTCATCTTCTGCACTTCTTCGAGCTCGATCATCTTGCGCGCTCGTTTCAGCGCGTGCACGAAGCGCTCATCGTCGAACGGTTTGACGAGGTAATCGATCGCGGCAACCTCGAATGCTTTCAGCGCGAACTGATCGAAGGCCGTGACGAAGATCGTTGCCGGCATCGACTCGGCGCCAATTTTCTCTACGACTTGTAGACCGGTCATGCCAGGCATCTGGACGTCGAGGAAAAGCAGATCGGGCTTGAGCGATCGAATCTTCTCGACCGTCTCAGTTCCCGTCGATGCAGTCCCGGCGATCTCGATTCCGTGTTCCTTCGCCAGCAGATCCTCGATGCGCTGCCGCGCCAGCAACTCGTCGTCGGCGATGAGGACACGCAGAGTTTTTTCGCTTTCAGTCGTCATATCGAAACTCGGTTCGCAGGTCGGATGCCGTATGGAAGGGAAGTGCGATCTCGGAGATGGCACCCCCGCCAGCAGCAGTCGTCAGCGAGAGCGACGCATCATCACCGTAAAGCTGCTCCAGTCGTGCGCGCGTGTTGGCGAGGCCGACGCCGGCGCCGGCGTTTCGCTCCACGCCCGGTCCGTTGTCGCGCACGGTCAGCACGAGTCGTTCGCCGTCGTCGAGACGCGCCGTGATCTCGATGCGGCCATCCGCGGACGCGCGCGCCGCGCCGTGCTCGAGCGCGTTCTCGACGATCGGTTGCAGCACGAGATTGGGCACGAGCGCGTCGAGCGCGGCATCATCGATCTGCGTCGTCACCGTCAGCCGTCCCTGAAAACGGATCTCCATGATCTCGATGTAGCGCCGCAGAATCGACAGCTCGTCGCGCAAAGGAACTTCGTTCGGCGCATCGCTGTCCATCGTGTGGCGGAGCAACTCGCTCAGCCGCGCGATCATCCTCCGCACGCCGCCCGGGTCGCGCTCGACCAGCGCGGAAACGGCGTGCAGCGTGTTGAAAAGAAAGTGCGGGTTGAGCTGCATGCGAAGGGCGTCGAGCCGGGCATCGGCAAGCTGCGCCTGGAGTGCAGCCGTCTCCCGCGCAACCTCGATGGCCTCGCGGGCGCGTTGCTGATCGCGGACGAAGTACTCGCGCGCGAAGCCCGCGGCGAGGACGGCCAGATAGATGAGGAACTGGTTGAGAAAGCGGAAGCGCGCCACCTCGCGCCACGGCGAGAGCGTAATGCCGCGGCGCGGATGCGGCGTAGTAACCAGCAAATCGCGCGCGAAATCGACGGCGAGATAGACGCCGACGGCGATCACCACGCCGATCACCAGCAGCAGCGGAATGCGCACGATCCACCGCCATTGCCGGCTGAAACGATTGCTGAGCCAGAAGATGACGATCGTCATCGCCGCCCAGATCGTCGACTCAATGAAGCTCACGGCAATAGGCCCGGCCGGCGAGAAGACCCGAAATCCCTGATCCGGGCGGTCGAGGAGCCGGTTCACTGACGACAACGCCGCCAGCGACGTCCAGAAGAGGAAGATCAGAAAGATCTCGCGCGGCTTGAGGCTCCAACGCGTGTGTTCCGGTTGCTGTGCCGTGACGCTCATCGATCGATCATCTGTTGCAGACGCGTAGCCATCTTAGCGACTCCGCCTCGCGCTTCGTGTCGCGTTGATGCACTTCATGACAGCGGCGTGCACTTCGTTCGCAACGGAAAGGAACGCTGGGTCGGAACTGTCCTCATCGGCGTCTGGCAGACGTCAGATACAACCCAAGGAGAAAGACCGATGAAGAACAAAAAGTGGTTTGCAGCAGCAGCGGCCGCGATTGCACTCAGCGCGTCCCTCGCCTTCGCCGGAACGACAACCGGTGACGGCGGATGGAAGCATGAAGGCAGGGGCGGTCATCATCGCGGTATGGGCTTCGCCAAGAAGCTCAACCTGACCGACGCCCAGAAGGAGCAGTGGAAGGCGGTCGAGCAGAACTTCCGTCAGGAGAACGCCTCGTTCTTCGAGCAGTCGAAGCAGACACGGGAAGCGCTCCACGCCGCGAAGAAGGCCGGCGACACCGCGCAGGTCGAGTCGTTGAAGGCGACGGCAAAGGCGCAGCACGCGCAGATGAAGCAGCTCCGCGCCGCGATGGAACCGAAGCTGATGGCGATTCTCAACGCCGATCAGCAGGCGCAGTTTCAGGCGATGAAAGCCGAGCGCGCGGCGCGTCATCAGGAGAAGTAAGTTTCGCAGTCGTGTCGTGATATGCGGGAGGCGGAAACGCCTCCCGTTTTTGTATGGCGTAGCGATCGCGTCTCATTACGCCGAAGGTGCATGTGGTGGTAGCCGGTGGCCGCACCGGAGGTGCCACCACCGGAAACGCGATCGCACGTGCGAATGCACCCCGGCGGGGTGCGCGAAGCGGATTCGACGCACGTGAAACCGCCATCGGATTCGATGAACGGTACGGGTGATGGTGTCGCGCACCCCTGCCGGGGTGCGTTTGGTTGGGCATTCGGTTCCGGTGGCGGCGCCTCCGGCGCAGCCACCGGCTACCATCGCGCACTCCTTCGGAGTGGCCCGCGGGATGTGCGCCGGATCCAACGACGTCTCCGGCACGGGATCCAACCCCGTCTCCGGCACGCGTTCGGCACCCAGTCGTGTCGTGATGTGCGGG
>DATAMS010000080.1:0-3778 GCA_036260495.1 Thermoanaerobaculia bacterium | reverse complement strand
GCGGTGAGGCCGAGGCGGGCGGAGACGCGAGTTACGTGGGTGTCGACCACGACGCCGACGGCGATTTTGTAAGCGTTGGCGAGGACGACGTTTGCGGTCTTGCGGCCGACGCCGGGAAGCGCGGTCAGCTCGTCCATCGTGCGGGGCACTTCGCCGTTGTGACGCTCGACGATTGCTTTTGATGTGGCGATCACCGCCTTCGCTTTGTTGCGGAAGAAGCCGGTCTGCTTGACGTCGCGCTCCATCTGCACCTGACTCGCCTCGGCGAACGATTTCGGATCCGGGTACTTGCGGAAGAGCGATTTGGTGACGATGTTGACGCGGGCATCTGTGGATTGCGCGGAGAGGATCGTGGCGATCAGCAGCTCGAAGGCGTTGGTGAAATCGAGCGCGCACTTCGCCTTCGGGTACATCCGTTTGAGGCGCACGATGATGTCGTTGGCGCGTTCCTGTTTCTTCGTGGTCATCAAAGGCATGGAACCACAAAGACACAAAGGACACAAAGAGACCTTTGTGATCTTTGTGCCTTCGTGGTGAAAGCTTTTAGAATCAAACCATGAACGAGAAACGCGTCATTCGCGCGCCGCGCGGCACCGAACTCTCCTGCCTCGGCTGGCAGCAGGAGGCGGCGTTGCGGATGCTGATGAACAATCTCGATCCCGAGGTGGCGGAGAGGCCGGAGGAGCTGATCGTGTACGGCGGGATCGGCAAGGCGGCGCGCAACTGGGAGTGCTTCGACGCGATCGTGGCCACGCTCAAACGGCTGAAGAACGATGAGACGCTGCTCGTGCAGTCGGGCAAACCGGTGGGCGTTTTTCGCACGCATGAAAACGCGCCGCGCGTGCTGATCGCGAACTCCAATCTCGTTCCGCACTGGGCGACGTGGGACGAGTTCCGCCGCCTCGACGCCCTCGGCCTGACGATGTACGGGCAGATGACGGCCGGCTCGTGGATCTACATCGGCACGCAGGGAATTCTGCAAGGCACGTTCGAGTGCTTCGCATCGGTGGCGAAGACGCGGTTCGACAACACGCTCCGCGGAAAGCTCGTCGTCACCGCGGGGCTGGGCGGGATGGGCGGCGCGCAACCGCTGGCGGCGACGATGAATGAGGCGACCGCGCTGGTGGCCGAGGTCGATGAGACGCGCATTCAGCGGCGGCTGGACAAGCGGTATCTCGACGAGAAAGCACCTTCGCTTCGCGCGGGCATCGAGCGCGCGATCACGGCGCGCGATGCGGGCGAGGCGGTCTCGATCGGCGTCGTCGCCAATGCGGTCGAGCTGCTCGAAGCGCTGATCGAGCGCAACATGGTTCCCGACATCCTCACCGACCAGACGTCGGCGCACGACGAGTTGAACGGCTACGTTCCGGCGGGCATCTCGTACGACGCGGCGCTGGCGATGCGCGACAGCAGTCCGGACGCGTACATCGAGCTTTCATACGACACGATGGCGCGGCACATGCGCGCGATGCTGGAGCTGCAGCGCCGCGGGGCGATCACGTTCGACTACGGCAACAATCTTCGCGGTCAGGCGCTGAAAGCCGGCGTGAAGGATGCGTTCGACGTCGGCGGCTTCGTGCCGCTTTTCATCCGCCCGCTTTTCTGCGAAGGACGCGGACCGTTTCGATGGGCCGCGTTGTCGGGCGATCCGAACGATCTATTCGCGACGGACGAAGCGCTGCTCGATCTTTTCCCGCACGATGCCGCACTGCATCGCTGGATCCGCATGGCGCAGAAGCGCGTCGAGTTTCAGGGATTGCCGGCGCGCATCTGCTGGCTCGGTTACGGCGAGCGCGATAAAGCGGGACTGTTGTTCAACGACCTCGTGCGCAGCGGCAAAGTGAGCGCACCGATCGTGATCGGGCGCGATCACCTCGACGCCGGTTCCGTCGCGTCGCCGAATCGGGAGACCGAGGCGATGAAGGATGGCTCGGACGCAATTGCGGACTGGCCGATTCTCAACGCGCTGCTCAACACCGCCGCGGGCGCGACGTGGGTGTCGTTTCATCACGGCGGCGGCGTCGGCATCGGCTACTCGCTGCACGCGGGAATGGTTGTTCTTGCCGACGGGACCGACGCTGCCGCGGAGCGGCTGCAGCGCGTCCTCACGACTGATCCCGGCACGGGCGTGATGCGCCACGCCGACGCGGGATACGAGATCGCGATCGAAGCGGCGAAGACTCGCGGCCTGGATATACCGATGTTGTGATTTCTCACGCGAAGGCGCGAAGACGCGAAGGGGGCCAAAACCTTCTTCGCGGCTTCGCGGCTTCGCGTGAAAAGCCTCACTCCACCGTCACGCTCTTCGCCAGGTTCCGCGGCTGATCGACGTCGCAACCTCGCCGCAGAGCGATGTAATACGCGAGCAGTTGCGTCGGGACGACGGAGAGGATCGGCTGGAGCGGCTCGATCGTCCAGGGGATTTCGATGACGTCGTCCGCGAGCGCTTTGACGGCGTCGTCGCCTTCGTCGCAGATCACGATCAGCTTGCCGTCGCGCGCTTTCACTTCCTGCAGGTTCGAAACGACCTTGTCATAAACCGGCGAATGCGTGGCGATGGCGACGACCGGGAGGTTCTCGTCGATCAGCGCAATCGGTCCGTGTTTCATTTCGCCCGCCGGATAGCCCTCGGCATGAATGTACGAAATCTCCTTGAGCTTGAGCGCGCCTTCCAGCGCGATCGGGTAGTGAACGCCGCGCCCGAGGAAGAGGAAGTCCTGCGACTTCGAATACTTGTGCGCGAGCGCCTCGATGTGTTTTTCCTGTTTCGCCAGGATGTCTTCGATCTTGTGCGGAATCACACTCAGCTCGTGCATGGCATAGCGGCGGTCGTCGATGTCGTCGCCGCGCAGTTGGCGGATGTAGAGCGAGAGCAGGTAGAACGCGGTGAGCTGCGTCGTGAATGCTTTCGTCGACGCCACGCCGATCTCCGGCCCGGCGTTCGTGTAGATCACGCCGTCCGACATGCGCGTGGCGGCGGCGCCGATCACGTTGCAGATCGTGATCAGCTTCGCACCGCGCTTCTTCGCTTCCTGCATACCGGCGATCGTGTCGGCGGTCTCGCCCGACTGCGTCACGCCGATGACGAGGGTGTTCTCGTCGATGATCGGATTGCGATAGCGGTACTCGGATCCGTAATCGACTTCGATTGGGATCCGCGCGGCATCCTCGAGCAGAAACTTTCCGACCAGTCCCGAGTGCCACGACGTGCCGCAGGCGATGACGTGGACCTTGCTGATCTTTGACCATTCCTCAGGCGTGAATTGCAGGTCGTTGAAAAAGACCTCGCCCGACTCCTCGAACATCCGGCCGGTGAATGTGTCGCGGACGGCGCGCGGCTGCTCGTGGATCTCCTTGAGCATGTAGTGCCGGTAGCCTTCCTTCTCGGCCATCACGGCGTCCCACAAAATCCGTTTCGGCGCGCGCTCGACCTTTTCGTCCTTCCCGTTGAAAACCGAAACGTTCTTCTGATCGACGACCGCGTACTCGCCGTCCTCGAGGTAGATGATGTCGCGCGTGTAGGCGAGCAGCGGCGCGACGTCGGAGGCGACGATATTCTCGTTGTCGCCCAGACCGACGACGAGCGGCGGGCCATGTTTCGCCGCGACGATCGTGCCCGGCTCATTGCCGTCGATCATGACCAGCGCGTAGTGGCCGTCGAGCTCCTTCAGCATCTTCTTGACGGCTTCCACGAACTTCGTCCCATCCTTCATGTTCTCTTCGATGAGGTGGGCGACGACTTCGGTGTCGGTCTCGGTCTTGAACTCGTGTCCCGCTT
>DATAMS010000069.1:0-8359 GCA_036260495.1 Thermoanaerobaculia bacterium | reverse complement strand
CGCCCTGCAACTTCTTGTCGGAAATCGAGGCGTTGCCGGTGAACGTGACTGCCGTGAGGTGGAACTGCTGGCCCGGATTCACGTGGAAGGTTGAGGTCCAGACGTTGTCGTGCAATGACTCTTCGGTGTCGACCGTTGCGTTGTAGAAGCCGCGTTGCTGCAGCGTGGTCACGATCGCGGCGGAAGCGCGCTCGATCGCGTCGCCGCTGTACGGCTGATTGCGCCGGAACGGCAGGATGCCGCCGATTGATTTGCGCGGTATCCCGGTGACTTCGACTTTCGCGATCGGGCCAACGGCCGCGGTGTAGTGCAGCGCGACTCTGTGCGTGGGCGCGTCGTATGTGTTGCTGACGTAGCGAACGGCTGCTTTGCGATACTCCTGGTGGAGCAGCCATTGCCGCATGCGGTCGCCATCGATGCGGGCTTCGTCGAGGTTGAACTTCTTGCCCGGACCGTGCTTCATCTGTTCGATGAGTTTTTCCGGCGTGAACGGCGCCGTGTTGCCGTCGATGATGACGTTGCCGACCGTCGCCACCGTGCCACGGGTGACGTGCAAGATGACGGAAGCGCGGCTCTGGGCGCGAACGAACGTCGTTTCGGGATCGACAGTGGCATCGAGATAGCCGGCGCGTTTGAGCTGTTCCTGCACGGCGTCTGCGCTGTGATCGACGGCGTTCAGCGAGAGGACGTCGCCGATATGGAACGTCAGGGCGCGCATGGCGCGGTCGCGATCGGTACCTCCCAATCCGTCGAACACAATCGAGGCAACACGGAAGTTTGTGTAGAGCGCGAAGACGACCGCGACACCGTTGCCGGACGGCGTGGAGTCGACGCGGATGTCGCGGAAGTTACCGGTGGCGAAGAGGCTCTTGATCGAGCTTTGCACGTTCCTGATCGACAATGGCTCGCCGATTTTCACAGCGACGAATTGGTTGAACGTGGATGTATCAACGGACGAGTCGGCGCGGAACTCGACGCTCGTGACGATCGCTCCGGTTGGTGGCGCAACGGTCGTCGTGGCAATCGAGATCGGCGGCGGCGCAGGGACACTCGGGACGGTCGCTGACGTCAGCAGGAACGGATTGCGGCCGCGCGATCCCCAGACCCAGCGACCGTCGTAGCGACGCCGGAAGCGAGCCTGTACGTCGTATGCGTTCGAGAGCCCATCGTCCGTGAATTGAAGAACCCAATCGGGAGTGACCTGCCACTCCAGAGAGATGCGGTTCTTGGAGTCGCGCATGTTGTAGATGACGAGCAGACGGACGGTGTTGGAGATCTGCTTTTCGAACGAGACCTTCGTGCCGGGGTCGCCCGTCTTGTCGAGATCACCGGCGTCGGCGGGCGAGATGGCGAACGCATCGAATAGCGACAGACCATTCGAGTTGATCAGCCGGCTGACCGATTGAAAAAGAAGCGAGCGGCCGGCAGTTCCCGCGGTGAGCGGCGTGTTGGTGTTCGTGTTGCGCGTCAGTGAGCCAAGCCCGAGGAGCGAGAAGAGCGTGATGTCGCTGGCGGGCGGGTCGCTCGTAATCGACGGCGTCATGCGGTCGAGCGTTCCGGTCAGCGTGACGGTCACATCGATCGGGCCGGACTCGATTTCGGAGATGCCGCCGCTCACGCGCGCTTCGAGCGCGATGTCGAAGAAGGGGTCGATTCGGAACGGATTCTGGAAGTTGATCGAGCCGCGCACGACGCGATAATCGATGTCCTGAAAGCGAACCTTGCCGCCTTCGTTGAGCGTGACGAGGCCGAGGATTGCCGGATTGGCGAGCGTGCCGTTCACTTCGATGTCGGCACCGCCGGTGACGTCGGCGATGTTGTTGCGAATGGCCAGCGTGTTGTCGCTGACTAGATGAACGCGCAGCCCGACCTTGTCCTGCCACGACGCGCTGACGACGGGCGTGACGCTGCGCCGCGCCAGCACCGCGTTGAGCAGCGCCGAGCCGATGTCGGTGTCTTTGAAGTAGAGCGCGCGGTTGACGGTGACGTCGCCGGTCAGGATCGATCGCTCGAGATCGCCGCTGAGCAGCAGCGCGAAGTTCGCTTCGAGCGTCAGTCCTTCGAAGTAGCGAATGGCCACTTCGGTTCCCTGCATGGTGATCCGCACGCTCTTCGGCGTCATGCCGTCGAGGGCGACCGATCCGCCGAGAACGATCTGTCCGCCGCCGAGCCGGAGCCGGATTGAGTCGATGTCGATGCGGTCTTCGCGGAAAACGAGCGTGCCGGTGATGGCATCGAGCGCCTGCGGGAATCCGGGAATGCGCGCCGAGGCGTTTTGGAATTCGGCGGTGCCGGTGAAGCGCGGCGCGGCCATCGTTCCGCCGAGGTTGCCGGCAACGACGATCTGGCCACCGGCGCGAAGGTCGGGAACGAAGAGCTGCAACAGCGCCGCTTCAAGAGTTCCGTGCAGATCGATCTTGAGCCGCTTCGCTCCAGTCACCTCGGCGAAACCGCCGACGGCGAAGGTCGATGGCGATGCGCCGCCGAGTCCTTGCGAGAGCTCGAAGTCATCGAAGGCGATGCGGCCGTCGTGAAGACTCAAACGAATCGGACGCGCCGGCGCGAATCCGTGATCCGAAACGCGGACGTCGAATTCAGGGAAGGTGGCATCGATGCGCAAGGTCTCGATCGATGTCAGCTTGCCGCCGAGCTGCAGGTTCATCGTCAGCTTGCCCGACGCGGGAAGCGAGGCAGTCTTCGGCGACATCGCCAGCGCTTTGGCGAGGTCGGTCACCTTCACTTGCACGAGTCCGGAGAGCGTGCCGTCGGTGGCCACGCTGCCGTTGCCATCGATCGTCAGCAGTCCTGCAGCCGATCCTTTGACGATGAGCTGACCGTTGCGGATGGCGATATAGAGCTTCGGCGGCGGCGCGTCGGCGGGCAGATTGAGTCCGCTGAGCGTGGCCTGATTGAGCGTCGCTTCGAGCACGACCTCCGGTTGCTCCAGCGTGCCGGCGCCGGTCGACGTCAGCGTGATGTTGCCGCCGAGGATGTTCGCCAGCGACGAAAGCAGTTTCATTTTGGAGAGATCGATCGACGACGACTTGATCGTGTACGAGAACTGGTTCGTGCCGAAGTCGATCTGCGCTTCGCCGGTGATCGTGCCGGCCGGCGCGACGACGGTGACGTTGGTCGCCTTCAGCGCGCCTTTCGTGAAATTGATATCGGCCTTCGCACTCGTCACCGGCTCGCCGTAGATCGAGCCGTTGCTGATCGTCACCTGACCGGTTCCGCCGAGCGTTGCTTTCGGTCCGGAGAGGTGCAGCTTGCCGCTTACGTCGCCGGTAATGGGAAGGGTGCCGAGGTCGAGGAAGGTGATGATGTCGGCGACGGGAAAGTTCGTCGTGGCGATGTCGAGATCGAAGTTGGTCGTCCCTTTTCCGGGCGCCCAGGCAACGGTTCCGTTGAGGCGCAGATCGCCCTTCGCCTGGTGCACGAGAAAGTTCGCGAAGGTGACTTTGCCAACATCCGGTGTTCCGGTGACGACGAGGTGTCCGGTGCCGGCGCCTTTGATCGCAAGCTTCAGGTTGACGGCCTGCATGGCCCGCTCGACGTTGTAGCCGGCGGCGTCGAGGGCCAGATCGAACTGCGGAGGACCTTTATCGGGGAAGAAGATGGTGCCGGTCATGCCGAGTCGTCCGGCGCCGTCGCGGATTGTGGTCTTCTCGAACGTCAGCAGATTCGTCTCGACGGAGTCGACACCGCCACGCTGATTGAAGCCGAGAGCTCTCGAACCCTCGTACAGCAGGTCCATGTCGAGGTCACCGAGAAGGACGTTGTTGTATTTCGCGCCCGTACTGCTGATCCTCGCGCTCACCGTTGGCGACTTGAGTGCTCCCATGATCCCGCCCGTGATGGTTCCACTTCCGCCCAGACCGAGAAGCGTGTAGCTGTTCTTGCCGGCGGAATGCGCGATGTTGTAGCCGATGCGATCGAGCTCGCCGAAGTCGCGGCTGTCGATCTTGACATCCATTTGGGTATGGCTTTCTTCAATACTGAACCAGCCGTTCAAGTCAATCGTCGAAGCATCGGTGATGAGATTCGCGCGGTTGAATATGAGCGTTCCCTTGTCGAGCTTGAAGTCGACGGAGCCTCCGAGCGGAATCGGATACGTGGCGTTCGAATACGGCGTAGCGCTTTTCGCCAATGTGGCTTTGCCGTCGCCGATGCCGGCGAGGACGCGGTCCTTTTCCCAATAGTGATTGAGATTGCCGGTGGCAGCGCTGCGGAAGCCGGTGTCTTTGATGCCGAGGTCATTGAAGAGTTTTTCGAGTGCGATGTCTTTGTAATGAAGCTCGAGGCTCATCGCATACGGCTCGTTGTATTGCGGCAGTGCGTATTTGCCGTTCAGTGTGCCGCCCGCGTATGTGGCGCGCTGAATATCGACGTCGGTGCGGTCGCCGGTGATCTTCAATGTCCCGCGGGCATTGGTGAGGTCATAGGCGTCTGCTTTGATCTTCGGAGAAAGCCACCCGCCCGTAAGCGCGAAGGATCCGGCCTTACCGCGCAGCATGCCATCGAGATCGATCGTGCCGTCGAGCGCTTTGTTTACTTTGAAAATCTCGCGCACGCGATTGAGTCCGATTTGCGACGTTACGTGCAGGTTGTACGCGGCTTCGCTCAGTGGCGCGACGTGTCCATTGAGAAAGACGCGCAGATCGGGTCCGCCCTCAAGCGCCAATGAGCGCAACTCGAGGTTGTCGGGCGTAAAGCGAAATTGCCCGCGCAGACTTGTCGTCATCGGAACGTAGTCCTGAATGCGTAATGTGAATTGCGGACTGTTGATGACGCCGGCGTAAAGGTCTTCGAGCGGAGTGACGGTGATCGTCGAGGTGATGTCCGATGTTGTCGCCGCAATGTCGTGACGGCGATCGAGGAAGTCGAACGCGCCATGCGTGATGTAGAGATTGCCGAGGTCGAGGTGATAGATCTCGTAGCGCGAGGGCGGACCGGAATTCCAGTGCGGGAAGTTGTGCGTGAGCTTGGCGCCGGCGGGATAGATCTCGAAGTAAAGATGGGGCTCAACGATGTCGACGCGCCCGACGCGGATCTTGCGTCCCCAGAACGAGTCGATACCGCCGGTGACGATGACCTGCGACGCGGTGGCAAAGTAAGGATGCCTCGCGCCCGGCGCGTTGGCGATGCGCAGTCCATTGATGATGATGCGGCTCTGCCTGCCGCGCTCGATGGTGACCGGCCCGACATAAACGTCGCGGCCCAATCGCGCTTCGAGCGTCTTTTCAATACGCAGGCGAACGAGTCCGGCGAAGCTCGAAGATCCGAGATACCACCAGCCGCCGACGATGAGGATGGCGAGGAGCGCGAAGAATCCGATCGCCGTGCAGCCAACGCCGCGCAGGCAGCCCCACATCGGGCCTCGCCGCTGCCGCTCGCGCGCGGAGCGGTGAACGTGCTCGGCGTGCTCCGCGTGTTCGTCAGGTGCCGGGAAGATCGTCATTTCGATGAGGCCGTCAGTCTCCTGCTAAGTGCGAGCCAAAAGATAGAGGTCACGGAGGTTATTGCCGGCCGGTGGAATCATAATCGTCTCTCCGATTTCCTCGGCCACGATCAAGCTGTTCGAGCGTTGCAGCTCGCGCTCCGCTCGGTCCCGATTGATCGACGCTGGAAGCGTGAGAGCGATGGCGGCAACGCCGCTGTTGCCATCGACACCGTCGGAGGAGCCGAAGACGGCGTGGATGTTTGACGCAGGCCGGACTGACGTAGGTCGGATTGACGTAGGTCGGACTCTCCAGTCCGACAATTCTTTTTCCGAATCGCCCGGGAGTCGGACTAGAGAGTCCGGCCTACGTTCGTCTTCGGTGTTGCTATCGATGGCGTCGGAGGTGCCGCGGAGCGCTTCGATCTCATGAAGGCCCGGCCCAGGCGAGACTGACGTAGGCCGGACTCTCCAGTCCGACGATTCTCTTTCCGAATCGGCCGGGAGTCGGACTAGAGAGTCCGACCTACGTTCGCCTTCCGCGAGGGCCATGCGCAAGGCCAGCTCGATGCACCGCCCTCCCTTGCCATCGCCGCGACGAACCAGCGTCGGCTCGCCGCCGGCGATCAGCACTTCGCCCTCGCGCAAACGGCTCGCTCGCTCCAGCAGTTCGCGGGCAGCATCGCCGACATCCGATTCGATCTGCTGCTCCACGACGACCGGCACGAATCCCATCGAAGCCGCAATCTCCGCCGCCTTCGCGACCAGCGTGCGATTGTCGGCGATGAGCGCGAAGCGCGAATCATCGATGCGCTTGACCGTCTCCGGACATTCGTCATCGCGCAACTTTTCGACGATCCGCTCACATCCGCCGATGCGCTCGAGAATTGCGATGGCGTTCGCCTTGGTCGTCGTGTCCGCCAGCGTCGGCCCCGACGCCACATCGGCACGCGCGCCGGTGGAGACATCGGAGTAAACGAGCGTAACGCTCCGCTTCACCCGCGACGCCAGCCGCCCACCTTTGATCGCCGAAAGATGTTTGCGAACACAATTGATGTCGCCGATCGGCAGCGCCGACGCAACAAGCCGCGCATTCGTCTCGATCAGATCGCGCTCATCGAACCAAGGCGCCAGCGGCAACTCCACACACGCCGATCCGCCGCCGGAAATGAGAAAGAGAATCTCGTCGTGCGTATCGACGAAGTCGATCAACCGCCGCCCCGCCTCGAAACTCGCCGCCGTAATGTCGGGATGCCCGCCGATCGCAATCTGCGATCTCTTCACCGGCCTCCGATATCCCTCGGGCACCACGACGAGCGCGTCATCAACATCATCAAGCCCATCGCGCAATGCCCCCGCACACTTGCCGATCGCCACGACGTTGCGCGGCATGCCGCGCGTGATCGCCGCGCGCACAAGCCGTTCCGGCGCGCACGCGTCGAGCGTGCGGAGGTAGATCGTTTTCAGTTGATCGAGCAAGAGGGGACGATCTTACGAGGATTCCGACCCGCACAGATGCGACGGGTCATCCGGTTGCGCTCCGCACACGGTTCCGCTTTGTTCCTGAGGCACATGCCGCGACAGCGGCAGCGAGAGGGTGGCGAGGGGTGCGAGCGTTTTTTGCGAACACCCCTCGTAATCGTGCGATTCAGAATCGTGCCGCGTCAGCGGCACTGGATGATCAACGATCGATGTCCAAACAGACCCGCCATAATCACGAATTTGAGAAACCAGCACGTCGAAGGCGTTGGCTGCGATTTCCAATGCCGCTGATCCGGCATGGAGCAAAATCACTCCTCACGTGGGGTGCTCGCAAAAAGCGCTCGCACCCCTCGTAATCGTGCGATTCAGAATCGTGCCGCGTCAGCGGCACTGGATGATCAACGATCGACGTCCAAACAGACCCGTCATGATCGCGAATTTGAGAACCCAGCACGTCGAAGGCGTTGGCTGCGGTTTCCAATGCCGCTGACGCGGGATGGAGCGAAATCACTCCTCACGAGGGGTGCTCGCAAAAAGCGCTCGCACCCCTCGTATTCGTGCGACTGACAATCGTGCCGCGTCAGCGGCACTGGATGATCAACAATCGATGTCCAAACAGACCCGCCATGATTGCGAATTTGAGAAACCAGCACGTCGAAGGCGTTAGCTGCGATTTCCAATGCCGCTGACGCGGCATGGAGCACAATCACTCCTCACGAGGGGTGCTCGCAAAAAGCGCTCGCACCCCTCGTATTCGTGCGATTGACAATCGTGCCGCGTCAGCGGCACGGGATGATCAACGATCGATGTCCAAACAGACCCGTCATAATCGCGAATTTGAGAAACCAGCACGTCGAAGGCGTTGGCTGCGATTTCCAATGCCGCTGACGCGGCATGGAGCAAAATCACTCCTCACGAGGGGTGCTCGCAAAAAGCGCTCGCACCCCTCGCTATCCTCTTCCAGCCGCTGACGCGGCGTAGACCCTTGGGAAAGGTACCTGCAAGACTTGGAATGACCATGAAAACTGAAAAAGCAAAGAGACTGGCGAAGGCAGGCTGGAAAACTCGGTGATGCGAAAGACTTCCTCGGGCTCGATGCTTCCGAGGTGGAGCTCATGGACATCAAACTCGGTCTTGCGCGACACTTCCGCGAGCTTCGCGCGCAACACAGTTGGACCCAAGCCGATCTCGCCACCCGCCTCGGCTCCAGCCAATCCCGAGTCGCGAAGATGGAAGCCGCCGATTCCACAGTCAGTGTGGACCTGCTCGTCCGGTCGCTGCTGACCGCCGGCGCGGACCGAAAGGACGTTGGCCGCGCGGTGGGATCACGACGGCGGTGAGTCCAATGTCGACTCGATCCCAATTCGGCGACAGTCACTCGTAGGTATTGCGTCAAGAGTCACGATCAGATGGCGCGACAACTTCAGCGTATGCGGACTT
>DATAMS010000700.1:0-6046 GCA_036260495.1 Thermoanaerobaculia bacterium | reverse complement strand
CGCGAAGGCGCTCGACGCCGCGGCGCTGATTCCGTCCGAGGCCGTGACGGTGGTGTTGTCGGATCGGGGATGGGTGCGGTCGGGAAAGGGCCACGATCTTGATCCGACCACGCTGCAGTACAAGTCGGGCGATGCCTTTCTGCACGCGGCACGCGGACGCAGCAATCAGCTCGCGGTGTTCATCGACTCGATGGGCCGCACGTACTCGCTGCCAGCCCACGAGCTGCCGTCGGCGAAGGGTCACGGCGAGCCGCTGACGGCGTTCACGTCGCCCGCGCCCGGCGCGACGTTCGTGGCGGTGATGATGGGCGATCCGGAAGATTTGTGGCTGCTGTCGACGGATGATGGGTACGGCTTTATCGCCAAGCTCGAGGATTTGATCACCGATCGGAAAGCGGGGAAGGCGGTCGTGAACGTGGGCGATAACGCGTTGGTGCTGCGCCCGCAGCGCATGTCCAATCAGGAAACCGACCGCATCGCCGCGGCGACGACGAGCGGGAAGCTGCTGCTGTTCGAAGCGGCCGAGCTGCCGCTGCTGGCGCGAGGCAAAGGCGTGCAGACGATCAAGCTGCACAAGACGGAGCTGTTCCCGGAGAAGGTCGTCAGCACCGCGGTGGTCGGAGAATCCGGCACGCTCGTGGTGCAAGCGGGTAAGCGTCATACGAATCTGAAAGGCGCGGATCTCGAGCCGTACATCGGCAAACGCGCGCAACGAGGATTGAAACTCCCGCGCGGGTTTCAGACCGTGTCGTCGATCCACGCCTGGAGTGATCGGGAGTTGCGCAACGCGGGCGAGATCGTGATGTAGCTTTGGGTTGGGAAGAATCACGCGCTAACAGAGCTGACTCGCCGCCGGACAAGAGCCGACACGAAGTAAGCTGCGGCGAAACTATTGCGCTAGAATGCGTTGCGAATGCGCAACGTTCCATATGGCGAGGACGGTGGGCGATACGACCTCTTCCGATGAAAGGGATGGCTTCAGTGAACAGATCGATAGCCTTAGCTGATGATGTCATCTCACGCACAACGTCCGAGGGACGTACAGAGGTTGACGCTTCTGAACTTCTTCGTTCTGACCAGGTGAGAAAGACCTATAAGGCATTCGAAAGGCTGAGAAACACGATTGCTCACTCACCTGAGATGAATGCTATCGAGCAAATGAAGAGGGCGGCGCGGAATGCTGAAGAAACCATCGCTGACGTAATCAAGAAGCAACTTGAGGCGCATGCCAAACTTCATGAGGCTTTTCAACGCACACCTGCCGATGAACTGGAAAACCTTCGAAAGGCCTCAGGCGAACTAGCGGGAATTGAGACCATTGAAGCATTTCGTAAGTCGGTTGAAGAGTCCCGACGTGCACTTGAGACGTTGAAAATGGGACTCAACGTGAATCAAGAATACAACGTGAAAACGGCGGTCGACGCTCTACATGGAGTAGGGAAGCGGCAATAGAAGCAATCACGACATGCCGTCGAACGTTGCACTGTTCTTCTCTGTTCTCGCCGGGTACAGCTTTATCCATGTCTTCTATTTCACGCGCTTTCGGGCACAAAGACTTGATGGCTACCGCTTAGTTATTGAGTCGGCGGTGGTGGGCGTTCTGATCTACGTCGCAGCCCGGCTACTGCAACCATATACGCCATCCACACTCGCATTTCTTCGTCGTACCCTTGGGGAAAAGAGTGACTTTGTCGATACAGCCTACGCTCTCGCCATCGGGCTGGCGTTACCACTATTTGCGAACCTAACGATTGCGCTTTCGATTCGAGGCGCAAGCGGCCCAGGGCCAATGAACGACTCGGTAGGTGCCGCCTGGAGTGACCTCATGCAGCCTGCGCGGCGAGTTGCGCTGGATTGGGCCATGCGGAAACTAGGAAATGATCTACAGTTGTTGCTTCACGATGCGGTCACGCGCCCTCGCGAGCTTCAGCTGCCAATCCTGGTGACGCTCAGTACGAACAAAGTGTACGTGGGGTGGGTCACGAGGTCACCGAACCTAAGACCCGAGGATGACTACCTATCGATCCTTCCCCTGGCAAGCGGATTCAGACACAAAGAGACGTTGGCAGTGACACTGAACGTTTTCTATCCAGTGCACGAGTATGCCGACCGGGGTGGAAACCTGAGCCCGAATGACTTTACGTTTGTGATTCCGTATTCGGCGATCGTCAAGGCAAATTTCTTTGATGTGAACGTCTATGTGTCCTACTTCGTGCACGAGGAGACAAGTGACATCCCGCCGCCCGCATGAAGCGACAGGGGGCTACGCATCATCTACGAGAGAACGTTATCCACACTCGCGAGTCATCGAACCGGAGTGCCGCAGCTTCTTGCACATGATTCAAAAGCGGTGGCTGGCGCCACCGCAGTCCAAAGCGCTTCGCGCGAAAACAGAATGAACACTCGCCGCCGCCTCTTGCTCGCTGCCATCATCGTGCTCACGATCGCGCTCGATCAGGGGACGAAGTTGCTTGCGCGGCGGACGCTGATGAACGCGTTTCCGCGGCATTACGCAGGCGTGCTCACGTTGCTCTACACCGAGAATCCGGGGGCGTTTCTTTCGCTGGGCTCGAACCTTCCGGCCGGCGTGCGGCATATCGTGTTCGATGGGCTCGTCTCGGTCGGACTGCTTGTCGCGGCGTTCGCGCTGTTCACGGCACGGATGGGTCTGGGCGGAGATGCATTGGCCATCGCGTTCATCATCGGCGGCGGCGTTGGCAATCTGATCGATCGGTTTCGATTCGGCGGCTTCGTCACCGACTTCATCTACCTCGCCGCCGGGCCGCTGCACACCGGCGTGTTCAACATTGCCGACATGGCAATCACCGGCGGGGTGATCGCGATCGCGATTTTGTGGGCGGTCAGCGCGATGCGAAAGCGATGATGCCGGCGATTCCGGCGCCGAGGATCACGAACGGTTCCGGGATGCGCTTCCAGAACGTGACGATGGCGAATGCGATCAGCGCGATGGCGATCGTGAGCGTGTCGCCGAGGGCGTCGCGAGCGACGAGGACGGTGGTGCCGAACAACACGCCAACGACGGTCACGCCGACGCCGCGCACGAAGCCGGCCAAGCGGCGATTCGTTCGATGGCGCAGCAGAATCGGCGTGGCGATGACCGTGAAGAGCACGGAGGGCATGAAGATGCCGAGGGTGGCTGCCAGTGCGCCGGTGAATCCGCTCATCAGGTAACCGACGAACGTCGCCGTGATCACGACAGGGCCAGGCGAGATCATGCCGATGGCGACGGAGTCGAGAAACTGGCGCATCGTCAGCCAGTGATATTCGTCGACGACCTGCGTCTTCAGAAACGGAACGATGACGAGGCCGCTGCCGAAGACGAGAAGTCCGGTCTTGAAGAAAAAGAGGAAGAGCTTCGCGGGCGCGGTGGCGATTACGGCCGCAGGTGCGAGCAGCATTCGCTTTTCATTCAAAGACGGCGGTTCGCAAACGTAGGTCGGACTCTCCCGTCCGACTATCTGCGTGTTTTGTCGGACTGGAGAGTCCGGCCTACGTTCCTCGCGCGAGTCCGGCGATCGCGGCGCGAAGACAAAGCATCCGATGATTCCCGCAATGATGAAGAGCGGCGCCAGCTCGCGTTGCAGAATCACGGTGACCGCGCAGGCAACCGCCGCAAAGAGCCAGGCAAGGCGATCGCGGCGGAGTGTGCGCGCGCCGAGGTTGATGCAGGCGTTGGCGATGAGCGCGACGACGGCGGGGGCGATGCCGTAGAAAAGCGCGCGCACTTCCCAACTGCCGCTGAAGCGAACGTAGAGCGCCGCGGCGATCGTGACGAGAACGAACGGCGCCAGTCCGAATGCAATCGCGACCGCGATCCCGCCGCCGGCGCCGAAACGGATGTAGCCGCAGTAGACGCCGAGCTGATATGCCAGCGGGCCGGGACAGGCGGCGGCGAGGGCGAGGCCGGATTCGTATTCGTCCGCTGTGATCCAGCCGCGCTGTTCGACGAGATCGCGGCGGATGGCGTTGGCGAGAGCGGCCGGTCCGCCGAATCCGAGTGCGCCGAGTCGGAGAAAATAGAGCAACAACTGGCCTGGCCTGACCGTCACGTAATAACTGTAGCATGTCATGATACAGTTGTGTCATGACAGTTTCAGCGCTTCTTGCTCGCTTGTTGGCGATGCTCACACAATCGAGCGCCTTCTCCCCCACGCTTTTTGGGGGGGAGAAGGTGGCGAAGCCGGATGAGGGGGCGTTCCCTGCCGGTTCGAAGTTGCGTGAAAGCCTCTCAATCAGCCCTCGCGAGGCCCTCGTTTGTAGAACAGACGGCCCCCTCATCCGCCTTCGGCACCTTCTCCCCCCGAAAAGGCCCGGGGGGAGAAGGCGCTCGATACGCATGAGTGCTGAAAATCCGCAAAGGGTAAGGAGCTTGATGCGAGGTCGCGCAGAGTTCTTCAAAGGTGGTGGAAATGCCGGCTAACGACGAGCGCCGTTGGCTGCTGCTGATCCACCAGCTTCCGCCGGAGCCGGCGTATCTGCGCGTCCGCGTCGCGCGGCGGCTGCAGCGCATCGGCGCGATCGCCATCAAGAACACGGTCTATGTCCTGCCCGACAATCGCTCCACCCGCGAGGATTTTGAATGGACGGTGAACGAGATCCGCGAAGGTGGGGGCGAGGCGAATCTGTTCGAGGCGCGCGTCGTGGCCGGCCTCGCTGATGCCGAGATCGAGCAGCTCTTCAACGCCGCGCGCAACGAGGACTACGACGCTGTCGCGAGCGATGCGGGCTCGCGCGAGCTGGCCAGCGACGTGGCTCGCCTGAAAAAGCGGCTGGCCGAGATTCGCGCCATCGATTTTTTCGGTGCGCCGCAGGGTGCGGCGGCGAGCGCGCGCATCGAGGCGATGGCGCGGCGCATCGCTGGCGAGGAGAGTCCGATGCAGGCGATCGACGATGCTGCGGCGTATGCGAACCGTACGTGGGTGACGCGGAGCGGCGTGCACGTTGATCGGATGGCGTCGGCGTGGCTGATCCGGCGTTTTATCGACAGCGATGCGGAGATCCGTTTCGTCGCGGCGCGAAATTACCGGCCGCGTGCGGGCGAGATCCGTTTCGACATGATGGGCGGCGAGTTCACGCACGTGGGCAATCGCTGCACGTTCGAGGTGATGGCCGCGCGATTCACGCCGCGCGACCGTGCCCTGCGCGCGATCGGCGAAGTGATTCACGACATTGATCTCAAGGAGACGGCGTTCGACCGGCCGGAGACGGCTGGCATCGGGCTGCTCATCGCCGGAATCGCCATGGGTCATTCCGATGACGAAGCGCGCATTGAGCGGGCGGCGGCCGCATTCGACGATCTCTATGTGTACTACCAGCGAAAGGAACGATGAATGACGCGCATCCTGCTTCTCAGCAATTCGATCCAGTTCGGCAGCGGGTTTCTCGATCACGCGGAATCGGAGATCACCGACTTTCTGCGTGGGGTGACGCGCGTTGCCTTCGTTCCGTTCGCGGCGTTCGACCTCGATGACTATGCCGATCGTGTTGCCCGCCGCTTTGCCCCCTGGAACATCACCATCTCCTCGGTTCATCGCCGCGATGGCTCGCGTGTCATCGATGACGCCGAAGCAATTTTCATCGGCGGAGGAAACACGTTTCGATTGTTGACGCGTCTTTACGAAACGAAACTCCTTCATCGGATCGCCGCGCGCGTTCGCGACGGCATCCCCTTCCTCGGGTCGAGCGCCGGATCGATCGTCGCCGGCCCGAGTCTGAAGACGACGAAGGACATGCCCGTGCTCGAGCCGGAATCGTTCAGCGCACTCGGCATCGTTCCCTTTCACATCAGCCCGCATTACCTCGATCCCGATCCGTCATCGCGGCACATGGGCGAGACGCAGGAAGAGCGGATCCTGCAATTTCTCGAGGAGAACGAGGGCCGCGTGGTTGGGCTGCGCGAGGGAACGATGCTGCGCGTGGAAGGGGAGTCGGTGACGTTGAAGGGACCGAGCTCCGCGCGCCTGTTTCAGCGCGGCGCGCCGCCGGGCGAATGTCCGCCGGGAGCGATGCCGTGGTGACGAGCATG
>DATAMS010000685.1:0-2660 GCA_036260495.1 Thermoanaerobaculia bacterium | reverse complement strand
TAATCGGGAATGTCTCCGAATGCCGTCATCTCGCTTGTCGGATCGAAGATCAGGATCCGCCCGAGTTGCGGATGCGTCATCACGGCGTGCAACGAGCCCGATTTCACATCGGCAGGAAGCCGGATTGCGATCACGGCATGGTTGAACCCCTCCATCGACGCGAACTGCCGGTCGACCACGCCCCGATTCGTCGACGTGATGATGTAGAACGACTCGACGCCGATCTCCGTGAGCATCGCGCTCAACGCCGTGACCTTGTCTTTGCAGTCGCCGTAGCGGTTCGTAAAGATCTGTTCCGCCGGATGCGGTTGATAGCCGCCGATGCCGATCTCGATGGCGACGTAGCGGATGTCATGCTGCGCGAACGACGCCAGCGCCGCGATCTTTTCGAGCATCGTCGCCTTGCCGTTCGTCAGCTCTTTGACCTTCGCCTGCAGCGCTGGAGTCGAAGTCCGTCGTCCGCTCGCGAGCTCCGCAAACCACCGTCCAAAATCGCTCCATGTACGCGGCTGCTGTGAGCCCTTGTTGAAGTTGACGGCCATACGCCCGGCCACGGCGGCAAGCGATGGACGTCCGATTTCCGGGCCGATGGCCGCAACGTCTTTCAGCTCCCACACAAACTGATTCGCGGAAGTCTGCGGCGCGACCGGCGGCGCGTTGAACCACTTCTCATCGTGCGTCCAGCCCGCGGGCAGCACGAGCGTGTAGCGGATGTTGCGCACCGGAATCTCGCGCTGGAAGGGCCAGGAATCCTGCAGCATCTGCGGCTGCCGCTCGCGCGTTTCGAATTCGTACGCCACGATGGCGCCGGGATCGGGCGCCGGAATCTGAATCACTTTCATCCTTTGATCGGCGTAGAGAATTCCTTCGCTGACGGATCCTTCGATCGCCTCGCGCTCACGCACTTCCCACTCGTCACCCGATGGCGCGATGCTCCAGGCATGAAACGACGCCAGTTGGACGAGGCTATTGAATCCTACGGAGGCGTAGCCGAGGTCCCGGCCTTCCGTGCTGAGAATCTTGTAGACGCGGCGGTGCAGCGTACGGATCTCGCCGGAATCGAGCACCGTCGTCGTCGTCTCGTCGAGCAGAACGACGCCAGCCGTACTCGCCGGATACGACGGGAGCGGAGTCTTCGCGGCGCTCTTCACCCAGTCAGGAGTTCCCCACGCCCAGGCGCGTGTAGCAAGCGCAATCAGCGTGAGCGCGGTGAGCGCGGCCCGTCTCAATTGGCCGCCTTTGGCGCGGCCTTGCGTAAGACGACCTGTTCCTGATCGGCAGCCCCGGTCTTGGCGAAGAATGAACGGATGGCCGCGTACTTCTCGACCGGCACGCTGGGCGTGCTGATGGAAAGCTCGCGGGTGAAATGCAGAGTCTTGCCGCCGGTGACTTCGTAATGGTTCTCGTACACGACGGCACCGAAGTCGATCCTGCTGGCCTTAGGCATAGTCTCGACGACGTAGCCGTCCGGGACTGCCATGGTCACATCGCTTGCCTCGGATCGCAGATACTCGAAGTTGACCTCGAACTTCCGCTCGGCTTCCGCGAGAGGATTTTTCGCACCGACGTCGAACACGGCGAGAGGAATCAGCGCACGCGATCCGGCGAACGATCCGAGGTTCGGAATCTCTGCATCGAAGTCCGCCTCGACCGCGTCATCCGAAGTCTTCATACCGGTCACCTTCGTCAGCGTGACGGTCGTTCCGTCAGGCAAATGGCTCTTTGCCGCTTCCTGGAGCGACTTCTTCGTTGCCGCCTCATCGTCGTTGCGGCTGGAGAGGCGGCGCTGCAACGCATCCTGCCCGTGATACGTCACTGTCACTTTTCCCTTCAGGGATCCGTCCTCGGCCCGCAGCACGGCCTTTCGTTCGATCAATGAGTTCGATGCCGAAAAACGAGGCGTCGTGAGCCAGAGCGCGTCCTGTTTTCTGGCAAGCTTGATCCCGGGCACGTCCGTCTTCTGCCAGGCGACGACGCCGAACGGCGCGTAGGGCGTGCCAGCGTCGATCCAGAAATCGTTGCCGTCGAGCTTTACGACCGCGATCTCACCATCGAGCTGGCGTGCAATGGGAAGGTTGCGCGCGAAGATCGATTCGTCGCGCTCGCCGATGCGCACGGCGTTCGCTTCGAAGCCACCAGCGCGCGCCAGCGCGATCATCGTGCGATTGATCTCGGACGGATAACCATAGCCGTTGCGGAGCACGTCCTCGACGCTGCGATTGTCACGGAGCTTCCGCGACTCGGCTTCCGTCTTTTCGTTTTCGTAGCTCAGATTGCGGATCTGCTGCGCGCGGAGATAGAGCTTGAGAAGCTTCTCCGCCGGTGATTTCGCGCCCGCGGTCGCCGCGTCCGCCACCATGCGAACCGCCGGACGGTCTTTACCGATGAAATCCTCGATGAGGTCCGTCCAATCTTTCCCTTCCTTCTTCCAGAAGTCTTCGATATCGAGTTTGCCCGCCGCATAGAAAAAGTTGACGGCCGGCTTCAGTTCGCCATCAGGTAGCGAATACGGCTCGCGCTCATACGCAGGAATGTTCTCGAGCTCGAGCTCATAGTGTCCATCGGCGTTCTTGATGGGCCGCTTGCCTTCCGGAAGCCCGCGATAGACGAAGAAGCTCGTGTACACGTCCTGCAGCCGCACCGCGTAAGGCTTCAGCCAG
>DATAMS010000675.1:0-3351 GCA_036260495.1 Thermoanaerobaculia bacterium | reverse complement strand
CGGAGTCAAAGGACTGCTCGCGTCGATTCTGCGCCGGCCGCAAGGTGTCACGCACGAGCAGCTCGCAGACGACCGCACCACGCTCGAGTCGTACTACCGGCTTCAGGGCTTCCAAAGTGCCACGGTCGGAACGCCGGGCGTGAAGTTGAATGCTGCCAGCGGCGACATGACGATCGACTTCCCGATCACCGAGGGACCGCGGACGATGGTGGCGTCGGTGGGCGTCGAGGGGAACGAGCAGGTAGCAAGCAAGAACCTGCCGAGACTCACCTTAAAAACCGGCGACGCGCTGAACCCGACCATCGAGCGCGACGACATCATCGCGCTGCAGGCCTTCTACTCCGACCGCGGAAACGCCGAGGTGCAGGTGCATGTGCGGGAGGAAGTGAGTGCCGACAAGACATCGGCGCGCGTCGTCTACACAATCGCTGAGGGACCAAAGATCAAGCTCGGCGACGTCGTCGTTCGCGGCAACGACTACACCAACAAGAACGTCATCCTTCGCACCGCGCAACTGCAAAAGGGAGAACCGTTCAGCTACACCGCGATTCTCGAAGCGCAGCAGCGGCTCTACCGCCTCGGCATCTTCCAGCGCGTCGACATTCAACCCGCACCGGCTTCGACCAACGTCCCCGAACGCAACGTCTCGATTTCCGTCGCCGAAGGAAAAGACCTGACGGTCGCCGGTTCATTCGGCGGCACAGCACCGATCAGTGCCGACACCGGCGCCAACCGCGTGTCGCCGCTCGCTTCCGCATCGATTGCGCACCGCAATCTCTTCGGCACCGGCCGCTACCTCGGCCTTGAGCTCATCTACGCCCCCCAAAACAGGACAGACGTTTTTCTCACCTACCGCGAGCCGTTCATCGGCAGATTCGACCTTCCAATCCAGATCACTGCCTTCCAGAGTGATGATTTCCGCCCCCACACGCGCATCGTCGAGCGCGGTGGATTCGTCGAGGCATCACGCATCAGCGGCAATCAAACACGCTGGTCGCTGCGCTACGAATATCGCGTTGCCGTCTGCGAGTCCGGGGACCTTTGCGCTCTGGCGCAGAAGGTCCTTCTTCCGGGTCTCGATCGCAACGCCACCAACGTTGCCATCTCCAGCGTCACGCCGGCATTTTTCTGGGACAAGCGCGATGATTCGCTCAATCCGCATCGTGGCTTCTTCACTACGGCGTCGATCGAATACGCGTTCCCGCTCGTCGCTGCGAACGCGCGTTTCCTGAAAGAGTTCACGCAGACGTCATGGTATCTGCCGCTCACCGATCGAAGCACGTTCGCGATGTCGGGACGCGTCGGTTTGATCCAGGACCTCGGTTTAGGCATGAAGCTCGATCCCGACACGGGAAACCTGATCCCGACAAGCGGCGTACCGCTATCGGAGCGCTTCACTTCCGGTGGCGACACGTCCAACCGCGCCTATGCCCTCGATTCCCTTGGCACCGCCTGCCCCACGCAGGCATTGATTGATGCAGGCTGCCGCCCGACGCTCTTCGAAATCCCCGACCCCAATGGCGGCCCCCCGACGATGGCCCCGATCGGCGGACGCGCGCTCCTCATCCTGAATGCCGAATACCGATTCCCGATCGCCGGCTCCTTTGGCGGCCAGCTCTTCGCGGACGCCGGCAACACCTTCTCTGACACGACGATCCGCTTCGGCGATCTGAAATACGGCGTCGGCACTGGCCTGCGCTACGTATCGCCCGTAGGCCCAATCCGCTTCGACTTCGGCTACAAACTAAAACGCCAGATCCTCCGCTACGATCCCGAGGGAAAACCCGTTTACGAGAAGCCATTCGCATACTTCATTACATTGGGATATGCGTTCTGATTTGCCGGCAAACGCACGGCAACGGCTCCAGATCACATCACCCCGTGATCGAGTCAGCTAAGCCCAACCCCACATCTTGATAGACTCACCCGCTTCGACGGGAGAGACGAAAACCGATGGCTGACAACGACCGCGACGACGCTCTGGAGTACCACTCGGGGGGGCGTCCTGGAAAAACTGAAGTCGTTCCCACCAAGCCGACCGCCACGGCGCGCGACCTCGCGCTTGCCTACACCCCGGGCGTGGCCAAGCCCTGCCTTGAGATTGCCCGCGAGCCGCGCGACGTCTACAAGTACACGAACAAGGGCAACCTCGTCGCCGTCATCTCCAACGGCACCGCGGTCCTCGGGCTCGGCAACATCGGCGCGGCCGCAGGGAAGCCGGTGATGGAGGGGAAGGCCGTTCTCTTCAAACGATTCGCCGACATCGACGTCTTCGATCTCGAGCTCGACACGCGCGACACCGAGGCGTTCATCAACGCGGTGAGGATCATGGAGCCAACGTTTGGCGGCATCAACCTCGAGGACATCGCCGCGCCGGAGTGCTTCGAGATCGAAGAGCGGCTCAAGGCCGTGATGAAGATCCCGGTTTTCCACGACGACCAGCACGGCACTGCGATCATCTCCGCCGCCGCGCTGAAGAACGCGCTGGAAGTGGCCGGCAAGAAAATCGAAGACGTCCGCATCGTCATCTCCGGCGCCGGCGCCGCGGCCATGGCCTGCCTGCGGCTCTACATCAAGATGGGATTGCGCAAAGAGAATGTGATCCTCACCGACAGCAAAGGCGTGATCTTCAAAGGCCGCACGATCGACATGACGCCGTACAAAGAGGAGTTTGCGGCCGAGACTTCGCGGCGGACGCTGACCGAGGCGCTTGTGGATGCGGACGTGTTCGTCGGTCTTTCGGTCGGCGGCATCGTCAAACCGCACATGATCCAATCGATGGCGAAGGATCCGATCGTCTTCGCCATGGCCAATCCCGATCCGGAGATTCCGTACGACGACGCGGTGGCCGCGCGGCCCGACGTGATCATGGCCACCGGCCGCTCCGATTACCCGAACCAGGTCAACAACGTCCTCGGATTTCCCTTCATTTTCCGCGGTGCGCTCGATTGCCGCGCCACCACGATCAACGACGAAATGAAGTTGGCTGCGTCGCTGGCACTGGCCGAACTGGCGAAGGAAGAGGTGCCCGACGCCGTGCTGCGCGCGTACGGCAACGAAAAGTTCACGTTTGGGCGGCTCTACCTGATCCCGAAGCCGTTCGATTCGCGCGTGCTGCTCAACGTGCCGGTCGCGGTGGCGCGCGCGGCTGCCGAAACTGGCGTGGCGCAGGAACCGATCACAGACTACGACGCCTACCGCCGCCGTCTCGAGCAACTCCTCGGACGTGCCCGCGGCATGATGCACGGTGTTTACGATCGCGCCAAGAGCGATCCGAAGCGAATCGTCTTTCCCGAGGGCGATCAGGAAAAGATCATCCGCGCGGCGAAGATCCTGATCGAGGAAGGACTC
>DATAMS010000672.1:0-4256 GCA_036260495.1 Thermoanaerobaculia bacterium | reverse complement strand
GGTATCGCAAAGCCGCGCGGCTGCGGGGCGCGTCTCTCCAGCGAGTCGATCGAGCTTACCGTCTTGAACTCTGTGCGACCGCCACTTCGAGACGAGTCACGCGGAGATCGAGTCCGGCAACAATCCGCTCGAACTTCTCGTCGACTCGGTCGACCTTCTCATTGGCCAGGGTCACACCGTCGGCCACACCCTTGATGAGGCGCCGCATGTCTTCGGCCGTGGCTAAGAACAACAGCCGTGTATCGGCGTGGGCGGCTGCGATCTCTTCATGAGTCTCCCGCCGCAGCGCTTCGGTCGTCAATTTGATTTGTTGCCGCGTTTCCTCATGGATGGTTGCGTACTCGTCGCGGATCTGTTGCCGTGTTTCGATATGGATGGTTGCGTACTCGTCGCGGATTTGTTGCCGCGTTTCCTCATGGATGGTTAGGTACTCGTCGCGGATCTGTTGCCGTGTTTCCTCATGGGCGGCTGCGTTCTCTTCGCGGATCTCCTGCCGCATCGCGTTGGTTGTGGTCTCAACATACCGTCGCGTTTCCGCGTGAGCGGCCGCATTTTCCTGACGCGACGCTTCGATCGTAGATTCAACGTACCGTCGCGTTTCCGCGTGAGCGGCCACATTTTCCTGACGCGACGCTTCGATCGTAGATTCAACGTACCGTCGTGTTTCCGCGTGAGCGGCTGTGCTCTCTTCGCGGATCTCCTGACGCAGCGACGCGATCGTCGTCTCTACACGTCGTAGCGTCTCAGCGAGAACCGCGGCGGTTTCCTGCCGCAGCGCGTCAGTCGTCTTCTCGACGTTTTGCCGCGTCTCTACGTGAGCAGCCGCGTTCTCGCTACGCATTTCCTGGAGCAGGTGTTTGAGATCGGCATCCATGACTCGAATATCGTACCTCGGCTACTTCGAACCTACTCCTCGTAGAATGGGCTCAGTACCGAACCTCCCACAACGTCAGCCCCTTCGCCGGAGCCGTCCACCGCGCCACTTTCCAGATTGTCTCCGGCTCCACTTTTCCGCGGCCAATCTCGATCAGCGATCCGGCGATGCGGCGGACCATCGATCGAAGGAAGCCGTCTGCACTGACGGTGATCGTGATCGCTGCTCCGTCACGAACGACACCGATCGCTGTGATCGTCCGTTCGGTCGAGCTCACCTCGGGACCGGCAACGGTGAAGATGGCGAAGTCATGGCTGCCGAGCAACTGCTGTGCGGTTGCGTGCATCAGCGCGGCATCAAGTGGTTGGGGGACGTGCGCGCTTGTTTCCGCGGTGAAGACGCCGGCAACTTCGTCATTCCAAATTTTGTAGACGTAGGTCTTTGATTTCGTCGTGAAGCGGCAGTGGAAATCGTTCGCGACACTTTCGACGTCAATGATGCGAATGTCGCGCGGCAACAAATCGTTGAGGCCGCGCCGGAAGCCGCGCATCTCTATGTCGAATGGCGCGTCGAAATGGGCGCGCTGGGCGCGCGCATGAACCCCGGCATCCGTGCGCCCTGCGCCTTCGATGCGGATCGAGGATCCGAACATCGTCGTCAGCGCTTGTTCGATCACATTCTGAATCGCGGTGGCATTCGTCTGCGACTGCCAGCCGGCGTAGCGCGTGCCGAGGTATTGAATCGTGAGCAGGAGACGCACGAGCGCTATTTTGTGCTTGCGATGCTGATGATCGTCGCGTCGCTGAGTTGTGTCGTAGCACCGTCGGTCACGTACACCAGCCGGGCCTCGATCCTCACAGGCTTGGTGCGTTTGTCAGGCTGGATTCCTCTCAGGATCAGGGAGGAGTCATCCAGGTCTTCGCTGGCAATCGAGCCGGCGGAGCGAGGCACCAGCATCGAAACTTCATACTCCTTGCTGGCTGAAGACGTCTTGATATCGGTGACGGCAAATTCGAGGAAATCGTTCATCGAACTGAAGGTTGCGTGGTTCAAACCACCGCCCACGACCGGCTGCATGATCTGATGTTTCTTCAACAGGTCATCTTTCATCCTGGCAATGAGAGCGGCGTCCTGCGCAACGGCCTTTTTTTTCACGGGCACGCCGCCGACGAGCGACGCGTAGCTGCAGAGTGTTTTTTTGTCTGCGTTGGCAGGGGAGTGGAAGGTGACCCGAGTCGCATCACCGCTTTTTTCCGTGTGGACGTCCAATCCGTCAGCTTGGATGAGGCCTTTGTCGGGCACCGACCACTCCATTACCACTCCGGCCTTCCCAAGGAGGCTCGGCAGCCGTTCAACGGTGGCCTGCGGCGTGAGAGTGGTCAGAACGAATGTGGTTGAGGACTTGCCGTCCGAGGTGTAGTTCGTCGCGCAAGGTGGTTCCTGAGCGAATAGCTGTCCGGCAGAAAAGGCGAGCAGGAGTGTGGCTGCGGATCGAAGAATTCTCAGGCGCATGGTCCCAAAGAACCTCTGCGCGCGCGGCGGTAATCCCCGAAGGAGCGGGCCGGACTTACAATTCGGGGCGATGAAATACTGGCTGATGAAGTGCGAGCCCTCCGCGTATTCGATCGATGACCTGGCCCGCGACGGCACTTCGAGTTGGGAAGGCGTCCGCAACTATCAGGCGCGCAATTTCATGCGCGACGAGATGAAGGCCGGCGATCGCGTTCTTTTCTATGCTTCGAACGCGGATCCATCCGGCGTTACCGGCATCGCGGAGATCAGCCGGGAGGCCTATCCCGACAAGTTTGCATTGCAAAAGGGCCACGATTACTTCGACCCGAAGGCAACCAGCGACAACCCGATCTGGTACATGGTCGACATCCGCTTCGTCGAAAAGTTCCCGCACATCGTTTCGCTGGAGACGTTGAAGGCCGCGCCAGGCCTCGAGGAAATGGTCGTGACGAAGAAAGGCTCGCGTCTGTCGATCCAGCCGGTGACGAAGAGCGAGTTCGGCATCGTGCGCGCGCTGGGCCGCAGCAAATGACGCGATTCGAGATCGTCTCCGGCGACATCACGAAGCTCGATGTCGATGCGATCGTGAACGCCGCGAATACGTCGCTGCTCGGCGGTGGCGGCGTCGATGGAGCGATCCATCGCGCTGCCGGTCCCGAGCTTCTCGCCGCCTGCACAACCGGCGACGCGAAGATCACGCCCGGCTTCCGGCTTCCGGCGAAGTACGTCATCCACGCTGTCGGCCCGGTTTGGCGCGGTGGAGATCACGGTGAGCCGGCGCTGCTCGCCTCGTGTTACCGGCGAAGCCTCGAGCTGGCGCTGGCGAACGATGTGCGGACGATCGCGTTTCCTGCGATCAGTTGCGGCGTCTACGGCTATCCGATCGATGCGGCGGAGGAGATCGCCGTGAGCGAGACAGCGCGAGTGCTCGCAGGCAATGAATCGATCGACCGCGTCCTTTTCGTTGCGTTCGGCGATGACGTCCGGCGCGCGCTGGAACGCTCCTTGCGGAAATGATTCGCGGAGGAGCGCGCAATGTCCGAGGAAGCCTACGAGCCGGTTTCGTGCGATTACCACGATGAGCTCGAAGCCGCAGCGATGCACAAAGAGAATATCGACATCGAGTTCGACCTCGCCGGCGTCACGCAGCACGAGCACGGAAAAATCGCGGATGTCTATACGGCCGATGGCGCCGAATTCGTGAAGTTCGTCGGAGCGACGGGACCGATCGACATCCGGTTGGATCACATCATTTCGATTTCGAGGGAGTAGGGGGTCGGGAGTGGCGAGTGGGAGATCAGAGAATCAGAGGAACAGAGACTAGAGACCAGGAAACAGCCTTCGGTACGGGTACCCGTCGCTGATCTCTAGTCTCCAGTCGCTGTTCTCTGTGCTTTGATCTTCCACGCCCAACTCCACACTTCCCACCACCCAGTGCTACCCTAGTTACGCCATGCCTAAGTTCTTCTTTTACGCCGGCACCGCCTTTTGCCTTTTTCTGGCGCTATGCGCGGCTGCGGGATTGATGTCGCAGGCCGAGGGCGGGCCGATGGTTTTCGCGGCGTTGCGCGGCGCGGTCGTGTCGGGAACGAATGCGGCGGCGTGGGCAATTCTGGTGGCGTTGATTGCCGGCGTCGCCACTTCCGCGATCCTCATCCGGATGGCGGCGCTGCTGGCGGCGCGCAATGTTTTCGGCGCTCTCTTCGCGCTGCTTGCGACCACGGCCTCGGTCATCGCGCTGGTCTGGACGCTGCTCCTGCAAGCACGCATGCTGATGATGGTCCGGCACGGACTCGGGTATGCCGAGCTGGCGCCGCTTCATTTCGCAGCGTTGATGATGCTGGGCTGCTTAGTGTCGCTGGCCTTCCTG
>DATAMS010000668.1:0-11898 GCA_036260495.1 Thermoanaerobaculia bacterium | reverse complement strand
GCAAATCTTCGCGCGTGCGCATTGCGCCGCGTGCAACTCGTTCGTCGAAGGCGAGATCGAGGTAGAGCAGCATGAAGATGCCGGTCTCGGCGTCGAGGCCGAGGAGCGCGATGAGGCCGACCCAGACGCCGATGGAGACGTTGTAGCCGAGGGCCCACAACAGCCAGACCGCGCCCACCGCGGAGAACGGCACGGCCAGGAGAACGATGATCGTCTTCGGAATCGAGCGCGTGTTCATGAAGAGCAGAAACGCCACCACGAACAACGTCAGCGGAACGACGACGATCATCCGCTGCCGCACGCGCTGCATCGCCTCGTATTGCCCGCTCCATTGCAGCGTGTAGCCGGCGGGCATGCGCAGTTGCGCGTCCACGGCGCGTTTGGCTTCGTCGACGAAACTGCCGAGGTCGCGGCGGGCGGTGTCGACATCGATGTAGACGTAGCCGGCGAGCTTGCCGCCCTCGTCGCGGATCATGGCCGGTCCTTCGATGATGCGCACGTTCGCGAGCTGGCCGAGCGGAACCTGGGCGCCGTTTGGTGTTGCCACGAGCACGCGTCCCAGTTTGTCGATCTCGTCGCGCAGCTCGCGCGGATAGCGGATGTTGATCGGATAGCGCTCGCGCCCTTCGATCGTCGTCGAGACGTTCTCGCCGCCGATCGCGGTCATGATCGTCTGCTGCACGTCCTCGATCGTCAATCCGTAGCGTGCGATGGCAGCGCGGTCGATGTCGAAATCGACAAAGTAGCCGCCGGCCACGCGCTCGCCGTAAACGCTGCGGGCGCCGGGAACACGCCCGATGATCTGCTCGAGTTGTTTGCCGACGGCCTCGATCTGTTTGAGATCCGCGCCGAAGACTTTGATACCGACTGGCGTTCGAATACCGGTCGTCAGCATGTCGATGCGGTTGCGGATCGGCATCGTCCACGCGTTCGTCTGTCCCGGCAGTTGCAGGCGATGATCGAGATCGTTGACCAGCTCCTCCCACGACATCGTGTCGGGCCAGAGCGGACGGACGATTGGCTGCAGAAACGACGGAAGCCAATTCGAGTACCAGCGCTCCTTGTGCCGCCACTGCGACTCCGGCTTCAGGATGACGGTCGTTTCCGCCATCGACAGCGGCGCAGGATCGGTGGACGTATCGGCGCGTCCCGCTTTTCCGAAAACGCGCTCGACCTCCGGCACCTGCCGCAGCAGCGCGTCCTGCGTTTGCAACAGCGCGCTTGCCTGCGCCACGGAGATACCCGGCAGCGTCGTCGGCATGTAGAGGATCACACCTTCGTTGAGCGGCGGCATGAACTCGTGCCCGAGCTTGAAGTAGATCGGAATGGTTGCCAGGACGATGATCAGCGCCGCAGCGATGACGATGCGCGTGTGACGCAACACCCAATGCGCGGGCGGACCGTAGATGCGAAATAGCACGCGCGAGATTGGATGCTTCTCCTCGGGAACCATACGCCCGACGAAAATCGCGTTGGCAATGCCGGCCAGCCATCGTGGTTTGAATTCGTAGCGCTTCAGCTTCGTGAACATCAACCGCAGCGCGGGATCGAGCGTGATCGCCAGAAACGCGGCGATGGCCATCGAGAAGTTTTTCGTGAACGCCAGCGGCTTGAAGAGCTTTCCTTCCTGCGCTTCGAGCGCGAAGATCGGCAGGAACGAGAGCGCGATCACGAGTAGCGAGTAGAAGCTCGGCCGCCCCACTTCCTGAATGGCCTTGATGAGGACTTCCTTGTAATCGCCGACACGCCCGCTGCTCTCCCACACTTCGAGCTTCTTGTGCGCGTTCTCGACCACGACGACCGCTGCGTCGACGAGCGCGCCGATGGCGACGGCGATCCCGCCAAGCGACATGATGTTGGCGTTGATCCCGAAGAGATGCATGGGGATGAACGCGAGGATCACCGCCGCCGGCAGCGTGACGATCGGAATCATCGCGCTCGGGATGTGCCAGAGAAAAAGAAGGATCACCAGCGACACGATCAGCATCTGAATCAGCAGTTCGTGCTTGAGCGTGTGAATCGATTCTTCGATCAGGCGCGAGCGGTCGTAGGTCGTGACGATTTGCACGCCTTTCGGCAGCGACGTAGCGATCTGCGCGAGCCTTTCTTTGACCGCGCCGATGACCTTCATCGCGTTCTCGCCCTGCCGCATCACGACCACGGCGCCGGCGACTTCGCCGCGCCCGTCGAGTTCCGCGATGCCGCGCCGCATCTCCGGCCCCAGTTGCACGCTGGCGACATCGCCGAGCCGCACGGGCGTGCCGTCTTTCGCTTTCAGCACGATCTGTTCGAGGTCGGATTTGTTGCGGACGTAGCCGTGCGCGCGGACCATGTATTCCGCGCCGCTCCACTCGATCAGCCGTCCGCCCACTTCGTTGTTCGACTTGCGCACGGCCTCGCTCAACTGCGCCAGCGCGATGCCGTAACCGGCGAGCTTGTTCGGATCGACGGTGATCTGGTATTGGCGAACGAACCCTCCGACGCTGGCCACTTCCGCCACGCCGGGCACCGACTGCAACTCGTAGCGGATATGCCAGTCCTCGAGCGAGCGAAGATCGGCCAGCGAGTGCTGCCCGGTCGTGTCGACGAGCGCGTACTGGAACACCCAGCCGACGCCGGTGGCATCGGGCCCGAGCGACGTCTCGACGCCCTGCGGCAACTGCGATTGAACCTTGGAGAGATATTCGAGCACGCGGCTGCGCGCCCAATACGTGTCCGTCCCTTCGTCGAAAATAACGTAGACGTACGAGTAGCCGAAGTCCGAAAACCCGCGGATCGCTTTGACGTGCGGCGCGCCGAGGAGGGCGGTGGTGATGGGGTAGGTAACCTGGTCCTCGATGATGTCGGGGCTGCGGTCCCACTTCGAGAGAATGATCACCTGCGTGTCGGAAAGGTCCGGCAGCGCATCGACGGCGATGTTCTGAATGCTCCAGACGCCGATCGCCACGAGCACCGCCACGACGATGAGGACGAGGCCGCGGTTCGTCGCGCACCAGCGGATGACGCGCTCGATCACGGCGTGCCTCCGGTGGTCGATGGCAACTTCGACCGAGCCGATTTCAGCCGCGACTCGGAATCGACGAGGAAGTTCGCATCGATCACGACGCGCTCGCCGGCGGCGATGCCGGAGCGAATCTCATAAAAGCCCGCCACCTTCGCGCCGGTGGTCACATCGCGCGGCTCGAACGTTCCGTTGGCAGCGGCGACGAAGACGACCGAGCGTGTGCCGGTGTTCATCACCGCGCTGTCTGGAACCGCGACGACATTGCCGACCGGCTGCTGCAGCACGACATCGACGTACATGTCCGGCTTCAGGAGTCCCGCCGGATTCTCCAGCTCGAGCCGGACATTGGCCGTGCGCGTCTGCGCAGCGATCACCGGCCCGATGAACGTCACGCGCGCAGCAAGCGTCTGTCCGTTTGCGACGACCTGTGCGCTCGCGCCGATACGAAGCGTTGCCAGCTCGGACTCGTACACATCCGCGAGCACCCACACGTGCGACAGGTCGCCGATCTCAAACAGCGTGTCGGACGGCATCACGCGCGCGCCCAGGACTACATTCTTCGTCATGACGACACCGTTAACCGGCGAGCGCAGCGTGACGTCGCGCATCGGCTTGCCGCTGCGCACGACACGATCGATGTCCGACTCGCGCATGTCCCAAAGGCGAAGTCGCGTGCGCGCGGCGGCGGCGAGCGTGCGCCCGAGGTCGGAGGAGTTTCGTTGCGCGAGGAGAAGCTCGTTTTGCGTGGCCAGCAAGTCGGGGCTGTAAATCGACAGCAGCACATCGCCGCGACGAACCGGTTGGCCAACGAAATTCACCGAGAGCGCTTCGACGGTGGATTCCAGCTTCGTGTGAACCTGCGCGACACGGCGCTCATCGACAGCGATGCGCCCCGCCGCGCGCGTCGTTTGCGAGAGGTTGCGCAACTCGGCAGTTCCGAGTTTCACCCCGATGAGTTGTTGCCGCTGCGGCGAGAGCGAGACGTTTGAATAGCCGCTGACGTTCGTCGGTCCATTCGCGGCCGGCGTGTCGTCCGCGTAAACAGGAACGAGCTTCATCCCGCAGTCGGGCGCGCGGCCCGGATGATTCGATTTGTAAACGTGCGGCGGGCCCTGCGAATACATCGGATCGATCCAGGCGGTGACGCGGCGGCCGGAGCCATCCTGCGTGACAGCATCTGCGTTCGATGAGTTTTCCCGTTGTGCGACAAGCACGACGATCAGCGCGATCGCAAGAACTACAACGATGATCCAGGGCAACGCGCGCTTCATCGCGCACCTCCCATTTCAGGAACGACCGTACTTGTCGATCCGTGCTCGATCGCATCGATCAACGCTTCCGCGACGAGCAGTTGCCGCAAAAAGTCGTAGTAGTCGACGCGCAGGGAGCGATACGTCTGCAACGCGCCGATGACCGCATCGAACGATGTCTTCCCCGATTGATACGACGCCAGCGCCGAGTCAAATCCAAGCTTCGCCTCGGGTACCAGAAGATCGACGTGCAAATTGATCTGCTCGACCGCTTCGTCGCGCTGCGCAACCGCCTTCCCGAGCTCGATCTGGAGTTGCTGCCGGACAACGTCGATCTGCGCCAGCGCCGCGTCGTGCTCCGCCGTAGCCTGGGCGATCCGCGGCTCGATCACCGTCCTTCGAACGGGCAGCTCGATCCTGGCGACGACGCTGAACATGTCCTTGAACTGCGGCCGGAATCCGTACGACGCTTCGAGATTCACGTCCGGCTTGGCGATCAGTTTGGCCATCCTGATCTCCGCCTCCGCCCTTGCCGCCGCCGCCTCGGCCATCGCAGTCGAAGGCGCCGCCTGTGCTTTCGGAGCGCTCGTCGCTCCGTGGTGCTCCATCGAATGACTGAGCGAGAACGAAGGAATCTTCGCGTCAGCCGGAAGTAACAGCAGCGCGCGAAGCCGGGCCCGCGCCTGTTGCAACGCGCCGCGCTGCATCAAAATCGCGTGCCGGACGTTCGTCTCTTCCAGCTTCGCGCGAATGATGTCGATCTGCGGCGCGAAACCGGTCTCGTAGCGGATGCGCGCGGCGCCGCCGGTCGAGGCGACGAGCGTCGCGATCTCTTCGTTCGCCGCGATCTGATTCGCAGCCGCCGCCGCTTCGTTGTACGCGATCAACACATCGCGCCTCACCTCGGCCACACGCACCTCGCGCTCGCGTTCGAGCTGCTGCACGTCGAGCGCTGCCGCGCGCTGCAACGTTTCGCGGCGATCGCGTCGGACGAACGTCTGCGACGCACCGACCATGTACATCGTCATCGGATCGGCGGAGAGATCGATCTGCCGGTTCTGCACGCCGGCCATCAGCATCGGATTCGGCAGCGTTCCCGCGCCCGCCGAACGCGCACGCGCGGCAGCGATGCGCGCATCGATCTCGCGCAACGACGGCGCGGCCGCGATCGCCGCATCGACGACGTTCTCCGGAGTGTTCCAGTCGATCGCGTAGGTCCGTGCAGCGATCAGAAATGCGCCTGTCAAAGAGGCGGCGATAAGCCTTCGGTCCATGATTCCTCACAAGCTCGGATTGCGTGGACGAAGAGCATCCACGTTCAGAAATGAGCGAGCGTGATGAGGATCAGATGAGAAGCGTGGAGAGCACCGCGAGCCGCCGCCGCTGCGCCGGAGGGGACCCGGGAGCGAGTGGTTCAGCGACCGCGTTTCGCAAGCCGATGACCGCAACCTCGGCGAGCGACACCGCGGCAACAGGAGGCTTCACCAGCACCTGCGCGATCTGATTCGTCGCCTGCACGTCCGAATTGGCCGGCGCGCACGTCGTCTCCTTGCAGCAGGGAGGAGCGGCGATCGATTGATCGTTGGATGTATGCGCGCGGCAGCACGGCGTGGTGGCGCAGGCGCTGACGCCGGCCATCAGCGGAAGGAAGCCGCTCACGGTCAGCACGACAATCAACGCGAAAATGCGGCGCATGCGTCGCTGGGAACGGACGGGCGAGGCCAGCCATTCCGGCCCAGCCCTGCTCGCTTAGATAAGGCATCGTCGTGCCGCCGTCATGGTATCCTTCCGTAACCCCGACAAAAAGCGGAGACCACGATGGAGAGGCGCATGATCGCCGGAGGCGAAGGCATTCAACTGGCTGTGTTCGAGTCCGGCCTGAGCGACGGTCCCTCTCTTCTGTTCGTGCACGGATTCTCGCAGTCGCACGCCGCGTGGTCGGAGCAGTTGCAATCGCCGGCGCTTGCTGCGCAATTCCGGCTCGTCGCATGCGACCTGCGCGGGCATGGCCAGTCCGCAAAGCCTGTCGATCGTTATGCGGATGGCGGACTGTGGGCTGATGACATCCGCGCCATCATCGAATCGCTCGATCTCGACAGGCCGGTTCTCGTCTGCTGGTCCTACGGTGGCGTCGTCGCGTGCGACTACTTGAGACGCTATGGCGAAGATGGCATCAGCGGCATCATCCTCGTGGGCGCCATCTCCAAAGTCGGAAGCGGCCTCGCGCCCGACCTCGGCGAGGGCATTCCGCCACTGGTCGCCGGATTCTTTTCCGATGATCCGCAAGTTGGTCTGCCGGCGATCGAGACCTTCGTGGATCTCTGCTTCGAGAGACCTCCGGACGCGTTTGAGGTGGAGCGCATCGTCTCGTACAACGCCGCCGTTCCCGCGCACGTCCGCCAGTCATTGTTCACTCGCGAGGTCTCGAACGACGACGTTCTTGCGGCGATGACGAAACCTGTCCTGATCATTCATGGAGAACAGGACAGGGTGATCAAAACCTCTGCCGCGACCGATCACGCCCGCGTCATCCCGCAAGCACGTCTCGTCATGCTGCCCGGCACCGGCCACTCGCCGTTTCTCGAGGACTCGGCGCGGTTCAACGCCGAGTTGTCCTCCTTCTGCGCTGGCCTGAACGCTCCGAAAAAGTTCGGTGGCGCCGGAAAACAACCTGCTGCCAGCCGTCCTGAATGAAAGAGAGAAGGTCCCTGCCCACCTATGTCTCGTCCCCGAATCTTCGTCAGCTACAGCCATCGTGACCGCGAATACCTCGGCGACGATTCGCTGATCGGCTTTCTTCGAGGACTGGAGCAGGAGGAGGACGTCCAGTTCTGGATCGACGACCAGTTGGAAACGGGCATGTCGTGGGACGAAGAGATTCGCTCACGCCTGCTCACCACCGACATCGCGCTGATTCTGATCAGCCAGGCGTTCCTCGACTCGTCGTATTGCCGGAACGTCGAGATGAGCACGTTCCTCGACCGCTGCCGGCAGGACGGGATGGCCCTCTTTCCGATCGTCCTTTCCGCGTGCGAGTGGGAGCGCCACGATTGGCTGGCTGGCGGTAGTCCAATTCCAGGCGCCGGCGAAACGATCGAAGAACACTATCGCGAGCCGGGAAAGCGAAAGCGGCTCTTCGTGCGGATCCGGCAGGAACTTCGTGCCGCGATCGCCGCGGCCCGGACACGAAAGAGCAGCGGCGCTCCGGCGGCTGCGGCTCCGATGCTGATTCATGCGGCCGCCGAGCGGCGTCAGCTCACGGCCGTCCGTTGCGATCTCGTTCCGATGGAGCTCGATGGCCGCCCGATCGACGAGGATGACCTCCCGGAGATTCTGCACGAGCTGATGCCCGAGTTTCTCGGCGTCTGCCGGCAGACGTTCGGGAACCTCGAGGGCGAGGTCGTTCAATCGATCGGCAGCGGCGTCCTCGGCATCTTCGGCTATCCCGTTTCGCATGAGGACGACAGCCGCTGCGCGGTTCGCGCGGGCATGGCCCTGATCGAGACGGTCCAGAAGCTCGGCACGCGGATCGAGAGCGAGCTCGGAGTGCGGCTCGCGGTCCGGATCGGAGTCCACACCGGCTTCGTCATCGCCGACGTCGCGTCGGCCACGATCGAGAGTCTCGCCGACAACGAGACCACCTCCATCGCCTCGGCGCTTCAGGAGGCCGGCGGCATCAACGAGGTCGTCGTCAGCGACGCCACCTATGTGCTCATCAACCGCTTCTTCGAGACGGCCGCGCCAGAGACGCTGAAACTGCGGGGCGGGCGCGGCGAGATGCAGATGTACCGCGTTTTGCGCGACACCGGATACGAAAACCAGATGCAGGCCACCATGGCCGCGCACACTCCGCTGGTCGCGCGCGAACAGGAAATGAACCTGCTGATCGACCGATGGACGAGGGCTCGACGGGGAAACGGACAGGTCATCCTGCTCCGCGCCGACAGCGGCATCGGCAAGTCGCGGCTGCTGGCGGAGATGAAGGGCGCCGCATCGACCGGCGGGGCGCAGTGGATCGAATGGCACGGAGCGCCACGCCAGCAGGACACGCCGTTTCATGCAGTGCTGGGATGGCTGGAGAGCTGGACCGGCCTGGAATCAGGAACCAGCACCGCCGAGAAGCTCGCCCGTATCGAGCTCCAGGTAGCAACCCTCGGCGGCGCGCCAGGAGATGCAGCCGAGACGATCGCCGGGTTGCTCTCGATCCCTTTGCCGAAGAACGCCGCCACGCGCAACGCGCGCGAACAGAAAGATCACATTCTGGCCACGCTCGTTCAACTCCTGCTCGACGCCTCGCTTCAAAAGCCGCTCATCTTCGCCGTGGAAGATCTGCAATGGATCGACGCGTCGACGATGGAGCTTCTGGACCTGCTCATCGAACAGGTCCCGGCAGCGCCGATTCTCGCGCTGGTCACTTCTCGTCTCGAGCCGGCCGTCCCGGCGTGGGCGACGCGCGAGTACGTGAGCCGCCTCAATCTCGACCGGCTCGACCGCACCGCGGCGTCGCAGATGGTGCTGGCGATCACCGGCGGGAAACAGCTTCCGCCGGAAGTCTTCGATCAGATTTTCGCCAGGACCGAAGGCGTTCCCCTTTTCATCGAGGATCTCACGCGGACGGCCATCGAATCCGATCTGCTGGTCGCAGGCGACGACCGGTACGAGCTGGTTGGCCCGTTTCGCTCGCTATCGATTCCGGCGACGCTGCAGGAGTCGCTGCTGGCGCGTCTTGCGAAGCTGGCAACGGCGAAACCGGTCGCGCAGATCGGCGCAACGATCGGCAGGGAGTTCGTCTTCGATGTCCTGCGCGCCGTGAGCGGCTTCGACGACGCGGTGCTGATCGGTGAGCTGAACCGCCTCATCGCTGCCGGCGTGCTGTACAAACGCGGCCTTCTGAGCAAAGCGAAATACGTGTTCAAACATGCGCTGGTGCAGGAAGCGCTCGAGCAGTCGCTGTTGCGCAAACAGAGACGGCAGTATCACAAGGTGATCGCCGAGGTGCTGGAGTCGAAGTTCCGCGATGTGGCCGGCACGCAGCCGGAGCTCGTCGCCCATCACCATAGCGAAGCCGGCGATCCGGGCAGGGCCGCGATCTGGTGGGAACGGGCCGCGCAGCGCGCACTTCAGGCGTACGCGAATCGCGAAGCGCTCGCACAAGCACGGCGCGCCATCGAGGCGCTGCAGTCGTTGCCCGAAAGCGCCGCCCGCATCGCAAGCGAGCTTGCGGTACGCATGATCGAAGGTGCGGCACTCATCGCGATCAAGGGATATGCGGCACCGGAGACGCGCGCTGCGTATGAGCACGCGCGCGACCTGAGTATCCGATCGGGCGCGCCGGCTCCGTTCAGCGTTCTGCACGGCTTGTGGAAGACGCAGGCGATGGCGGCGCGGCTGCACGAGGCGCAGGCGACGTCGGCCGAGATGAACGCTGTCGCCGAGCGCGCGAACGACAAGGATCTGCTGCTGGAGAGTCATCGTGCACGCGCGATGACTCGGTTTTGGCAAGGTCGCGCTGATGAAGCGGGTGCCGCGTGCGATCGTGCGCTGGAGATCTACGAGCCTGATCTGCACCATCTGACGCATGCGCTGACGTATGGCGATGATCCGGGAGCGGCTTGTCTCACGTACGCGGCGCTTTCGGCGGAGATGGCAGGGCAGCGCGGCCGTTCGCTCGAATGCAGCCGCCGGGCCGCCGAGTTGCTCGATTGTTCGTCGCATCCGTACAGCCGCGGCTTTCTCATCATGGGTCTGGCCTGGGCGGCAATCGAGCGCCGGGACGTCGCGGCTGCGTTGACCAACACCGCGGCATTGGCCGAGTTGGCGGAGGCACATCACTTCGTGGCCTGGGTGGCGTTGGCGAAGCTGTATCGCGGCTGGACGATGGGCATGGCCGGCGACGCAAGCGGCGGTGAAGAGTTGATGGCCGAGGGGCGCCGGGAGTGGCATGCGACCGGCTCGCGCGTCGCCGCGTGCTGGATGCCGGCAAAGATCGCCGACATCTGCGCCAGTGCCGGCCTCACCGATGACGCGCTGCAATGGGTGAGCGTCGGACTTGCGGGCGCCGAGGCGTGTGAAGATCGTTACTACCTGCCGGAGTTGCACCGCCTTCGAGCCGGTTTGTTGCTGGCAAGCGGTGAACAGGCGGACGCCATCGCCGCGTACGGCGAAGCGTTGCGCTTCGCGTCGGAGCAGAACGCGACGGTTCTTCGCGTCCGCGCCGGGACGGATCTGGCCCGTTTCTACATCCGCGACGGGAAGGTTGCGGAAGCAGCGGCCCTCCTCGAGGATGTCTGCGCGGCATGTCCCATCGATGACGGAGTCCCTGAGGTCGATGACGCGCGCGCGTTGCTCTCGGCCACAGCGGGAGAGATTGCGTGAGCGCCGGCGAGACGCCAGCGGCGCTCGGAGGGCGTGTGGTGGTTTGCGCGAGCGAGCGCGACCACTCCTACCTCGAGTCCGATTCGCTGCTGGGGTTTCTTCGCGGTCTGGAAAGGGACGGAGTCGTGTTCTCGACGGCGGCCAGCGCGGCGGAGGCGCTGCGCACGGACCTCGACGACTGTGACGTCGCCGTCGTTCTCGTGAGCCAGGGATTTCTCGATTCGGAATGGTGTACCGACCCTGCTGTCAGTCAGCATCTCAACCTTCGCCGGGAAGCGGGAATGGTCGTCTTTCCGATCATCCTGTCGGCATGCGAATGGGAGCGGCACGATTGGATCGCGTCGCGTCAGTTTCTTCCCGGCGGTCAGCAGACGATCGAGGAAGATTATCCGGAAGCAGGTCAGCGAAAGCGGCTCTTCCTCCGCATTCGAACGGATCTCCGCTCGGCGCTGGAGCGCGTCCACGAAATACGGCAACGGCAGGTCGAGCCTGAGGCCGCAGCCGCTGCGGTTGCCGAGCGCAAACAGGTCACGGCGCTCCGCTGTACGCTCTGCCTCACGGAAAAAGACGGAGTACCGCTCGACGGCGACGAGGCGCAGGAGATTCTTCACGAGATCATTCCTGATTTCCGAAGTCTGAGCGAGCGCGTGGTCACGCAGTATCGCGGTTCGATGGCGCAGGTCACCGGCAATGCGATGCTGGTGTGGTTCGGTCACCCGGTCGTCCATGAGGACGACTCGCGGAGTGCCGTGCGTGCGGCACTTGCGCTCGTCGATGCGATTCGACAACTCAGCGCACGCTTCAAAGAGGAGCTCGACGTTCTGCTTCACGTGCGCATCGGGATCCACACGAGTCTGGTGGTAGCCGCGGGCGATGAATCGCTGCAAGGCGATGCCGCGCCAATCGCTGCACGCCTCGAGGAAGCGAGCGGAGAAGACGAGGTGCTGATCGGCGAAGCGACGCTCCGGCTCGTTCGTGGCTTCTTCGAGACCGAGCCTGCGGGCGAGATCGGCTTGGCCGGTACGATGCGCCGCCTCAAGACGTTTCGCGTCGTGGCATCGAGTGGCGCAGAAACGCGCTTCGATACGGCAACGAAAGAGGGCCTGCTTCCGATCGTCGGCCGGTCGCAGGAAGTGGAACTGATCCTCGACCGGTGGAAGACCGCAAAACAGGAGCGCGGACAGGTCGTTACCATTTGCGCCGAGGCGGGCCTCGGCAAGTCGCGGCTTCTGCACGAGGCCCGCGAGCGGATCTCCCGCGAGCCTCACA
>DATAMS010000665.1:0-7489 GCA_036260495.1 Thermoanaerobaculia bacterium | reverse complement strand
CAATCGTCACCTGGCTTCCTGGCGTGCGGACACTCGATGCATCGTCGGTCGTTGCCACCTCGACCGACCCGACCTGCATTTGCACAGAGTTGTTCTTGCGGCTGGTCGCGGCATTGAATTGCGAATAGATCTCGAGCAGCGCATCGGGCCCGATGGTGTAGAGCGAGCCGTTCGAAAAGATGAGCTCCGCGGAAGCGCTGCGTCCGGTCTTCACCCAATCGCCGTTGAAGAGCGGCGTGCGCGTCTCCGCGGGACTCCAGTCGCTCGTCGAAGACTTCTGAAACTGTACGTCGCCTTCGACGGTGAGGAATTGCGCGTCGTTGTCCGCGCCTCCTTTTCCGCTGAGCGCGGCGCGGCTGAAGGTTTGCGATTCCACCGCCGCGCTTTCTGCGTCGGGGTAATTGCCGGCGGCGAGCTTGGTGCCGGCCTCGTCGAGCTTGTGCTGGGCGCGATCGAAATCGCTGCGATGCATCGGAAAATCTTTGGAAGCCGCGAGCGTGTTCAGCGCCTGTCTCGCCTCGGCGATCGCTGCCTCGGCCGAGCTCCTCGGATTACGTTTCTGGTTGGTGTAGTACCACCACGCACCGCCGCCCAGAAGAACGATGAGAATCACGATACCGATCTGTTTGAGGCGCTCGATGGAAACGAGATACCAATCGATCGCGGGTCCGGAGCTCTGCTTCTTTTTTGCCATCGGGACGAGGCGAAGTTTATAGCACGCGCCGCGGCACAGTTTGCTCCCGGAGACGGGAATAGCTACACTGCCGCGTTTTTTACGGATTCACGCGATCGCCCGGCTGGAGGTGTCCCGCGCCGCGGTTGCCATCCAAATCAAGTCAAAACAGAGGTTCGTCCCGATGCTCAAGTTGATGCGCGATAGCTTTCAGCAACTCAAATGGATTCTGGTCGCCATAGTTGCGGTCTTCATTCTCTTCATTTTCGTCGACTGGGGCGCCGGCGGCGCCGGCAACGGCGGCGGAATCGACCAGCATGCGTACGCGGCCCGCGTGAACGGGGAGACGATCTCGTCCCGCGAATTCGATCGCGCTCTTTACTACACCGAAAAGAATTACGAGCAGATGTACCGGCAACCGCTCACGCCGGACCAGATCCAGCAGCTCGGTCTGCCGAAGCAGGTGCTCGACTCGCTGATCGATCAGCATCTCATCCTCCAACAGGCCCGCCGCCTTCACCTCGGTGCGTCACCCGAGGAAGTGCGGAAAAAGATTCTGGACCTGCCGACGCTCAATCCCGACGGCAAGTTCGTCGGCGCCGAGATCTACAACCGCTACATCACGATGATGGGATATCAGTCGCCGGCGGAGTTCGAAGAGGAGCTTGCCCGCGAGATCACGCTCACGAAGATGGAGAGCGCCATCCAGAACTCGATCATCATTTCGCCAAAGTCAGCCGATGATGAATACCGCCGCACCAGCGAAAGCGCGCGGATCAAATACGTCCTCTATCCCGCTGCCCGCGAAGCGGCGGCCGTCACCGTGACGCCGGCGGAGGTGCAGCAGTACTACACGACGCATCAGTCGCAATACACCCACGGCGAGCAGCGCGCCGCCAAGTACCTCATCGCCGACTACGCCAAGGTCAAGACGCAGATCAATCCGAGCGATGCCGAAGTGCGCAAGATCTACGACCAGCGCCACGAGGAATTCAAAGCTCCGCAGGGCGCGCACATTCTTCATATTCTCATCAAGGTTGATCAAGGCGCTCCCCCGGCCGTCGAACAGGCAGCCAAGGCGAAAGCTGATGATCTCGTCCGTCAGCTTCGCGCCGGTGCCGATTTCGCGAAACTGGCGAAAGAAAACTCTGGCGATCCGTCCTCCGCGGGAAAAGGCGGCGACATGGGTTGGGTCGACAAGGACACGACGGTCGAGCCATTCGACAAAGCCGCGTTCACGATGCCGCTGAATACGATCAGCGATCCGATCCGCTCCACCGAGTTCGGCTACCACATCATCAAAGTGCTCGAGCGCCGCCCCCCGGGATATCACGCGTTCGAAGAAGTGCGCGACCGCCTCCGCGGTTTGACGATCGAGCAGCAGTCGAAGGATCGCGCTCGCGACGAGATCACGCGCATCGCCGCACGAATCAAAGAAAACAAGCCGAAAAACGCCGCTGAGTTCACCGCGCTTGCGAGCGGCGACGTGGCTTCGAATGACTCGCAGTGGTTCGGGAAAACCGATCCGATTCCGGGTATGGGAAACAATCCTGCGTTCAACGGCTGGGCCTTCGCGGCCAAGCAGAATGACGTGGGCGACATCATCGGCACCCAGCGCGGTCCGGCCATTCCGTTCCTCTACAACATCCGCTCGGCCGGCGTGTCGCCGCTCGATGAAGTGCGCGCCAAGGTCGAGAACGACGCCAGGATGGAGAAGGCCCGGGTGCTCGCGCAGCAGGCGCTGACGAAAGCGCTGCCTGCACCGTCCGTTGATCTTGCCGGCGTCAAGCTGGGACTCGCGTCCGCGGAAACGTCGGTTAACCGGCAGGGCTCCGTTGCGGGATTCACCGGCGATACCTCAGCCCTCGTCAACGCGGCGATGAGCGCTCCGGTAGGCGAGGTGAAGGGTCCGATCATGACCGGCGACGGCGCCGTGATCTTCCAGGTCATCGAGCAGAAGAAAGTCGAGCCTGCAACGCTTGCCCAAAACCGGTCGCAGTTCATGGAGAACCTGCGCCAGACGGAAGCACGGAACCTCCGGGCGGCAATGCTCCAGGGCCTGCGCAAAGCGGCATCGATCGACATCAACAAGAAGGTTACCGAACAGCAGACGCCTTCGCAGCAACCCGGCTAGGCGAAATGCCTGGCTGGGTTGTTGTCACGGACGACGGAACGATCGGGATTTCATTCTGCGTGATCGAACATGACTGAGATCGCCGAACGCTGGGCCGAGCCCGCCATCCGCGTGTTGATGATGCCGCGCGACACGAATGCGCACGGCACGATCTTCGGCGGCGTGATTCTCAGCTACATCGACCAGGCCGGCGCGATCGAAGCACGCCGCCAGGGCTCTCGCCTGATGCTGACCGTGTCGATGGACAAGATCGTCTTCCACGAGCCGGTCTTCGTCGGCGACCTAATCAGCTTCTGGACCGAAACCCTCCGCATCGGCCGCACCTCGATCACCGTCAAAGTCGTCTGCGAAGCGATCCGCGGCACCGACCCGCAAAAGAAAGTCCTCGTCACGGACGCGCAAGTGGTCTACGTGAACGTGGGCGAAGATCGCAAGCCGCTGCCGATCGAGCGCATGGCCAACGCGCTGAGCCGCTGAGCCGTCCGGTATCGGCGCAGGATTACTTGCTCTTCTTCCGCGCGTCGCGCATTGCATCCAAGCGCGCTTTGATCTTCGCCTCGGCGCCTGCATCCTTCGGCTCGTAGAAGCGTCTGCCGGCCAGCGTTTCCGGAAGGCATTCCATTGCCGCGGTCTGGTCTTCGAAATCGTGCGCGTACTGATAGCCGCGGCCGTAGCCGAGGTCTTTCATCAGGCCTGTCGGTGCGTTGCGGATGTGGAGAGGGACGCCTGGGTTGTCGCCCTGGCGTACTTCGCGGACAGCCTCGCCGTAGCCGGTGTAGACGGCGTTCGATTTTGGCGCGGCGGCAAGATAGGTGACGAGTTGGCCCAGCGCCACGCCGGCTTCGGGCATGCCGAGGAAGTGGACGGTTTGCTGGACGGCGATGGCGAAAACGAGCGCTTGCGGGTCGGCATTGCCGATATCTTCGGACGCCGCGCGGACGAGACGGCGGGCGATGTACATCGGATCTTCGCCGCCTTCGAGCATGCGTACGAGCCAGTACATCGAGGCGCCTGCGTCGCCGTTGCGCAGCGATTTGTGGAGCGCGGAGATGATGTTGTAGTGCTCCTCGCCGCCTTTGTCGTACATCAGCGATCGACGCTGGAGGATCTGCGTCACTTTTGTTTTGTCGATCGCGTCGTCGTCCTTCGTTGCCGTCTCGACGACGAGTTGCAGCGAGTTGAGCGCCTGGCGCGCGTCGCCAGCGGACGTCGCGGCCATGAAGTCGAGGGCATCGTCGCTGACTTCGATCCCGTATTTGCGCACGGAGGGATCGCTGACGGCGCGGCGGAGAATCGTCATGACCTGCTCGCGCTCCAGCGCCGGAATGACGACGACTTTCGTCCGCGACAGCAGCGCCGAGTTCACTTCGAACGACGGGTTCTCAGTGGTGGCGCCGATGAGGATGATGTCGCCGGCCTCGACGTAGGGGAGAAACGCATCCTGCTGCGCTTTGTTGAAGCGGTGGATCTCGTCGATGAAGACGATCGTCTTCGTGCCGCGCGCTTTCCGTTCGCGGCGCGCTTCTTCCATCAGCGTGCGGATTTCTTTGATGGCGGTGCTGGTGGCGGAAAACGTGACGAACTTCGCGCGGGTCTTGTTGGCAATGATGCGCGCCAGTGTCGTTTTCCCGGAGCCGGGCGGACCCCAGAAGATCATCGACGGAATGCGGTCGCTCTCGATGGCGGTGCGGAGGAAACGTCCTTCGCCGAGGATCTCGTCGAGGCCGATGATCTCTTCGAGCGAGCGCGGACGCAGCCGCTCCGGCAGCGGTGCATCACTGCGCGCGGGAGGTTCGAATGGGTCGTCTGCGAAGAGGGAGCCGGTCACGCGACGCGAATTATGCGCCGGTTATCGGACCGCTGTTGCCACTCCGCGGCGGATGGCTTCCTCGAGGGTCGGAAGCATACGCCGCTCGGCATCGGCCTCGAGCGCATCACGCTTGCGATCGATCTCCTCCTCCTGCCGCTCGAGCTCTCGCATGTCGTGCTGCACGCTCGCCAACTCGCGGCGAAGGTCGCGAAGTCGATTTTCATCCGCGGTCGTGAGCCGCGGACCCTCGTCACGATCGGTGAGGGCATCGATCCGGCGATCGAGCTCGGACTCGCGCCGTTCCAGCGGGCGCAACTCCTGTTTCACGCGCTTCGCTTCGGGCTTGTATTTGCGGCCGGGCTCGAAAAGCCCGTCGAGCCGATCGAGCGTCGCAGCATCGCGGATCAGATATTCGCGGCCGTCCTTCTTGAACCACATGAAGTCGCGCCCGTATGCATCGCGTCTCGCCAGCGCGACGTTCAGGGAGACGTCGGGGCCGGTCAATATGTGTTCAGAGCCGCGGATCAGGACGTACGAGAGCGCAATGGCGGCAAGTAGCATGATCGTTCGACGGCCGCAGTTGCCTCGCGGTTAGCAAAGCAGCGAAAAGTCGAGATTTCCGCCGCTGACAACGATCGCCGTCTTGCCTTTCGGCTTGATCGCGCCAGACAGCAGCGCGGCGATTCCCAGCGCGCCGGTTGGTTCGATGACGAGTTTCGTGCGGTACATCGCGAACTTCACGGCTTCGAGGAGGACGTCATCTTCGACGCTGACGACGTCGCGAACGCGTTCGCGGATCACGGCAAAGTTGCGCTCGCCGATGGCCAGGGTTCGGGCACCGTCGGCAATCGTTTTCGGCGGATCGATGGTGACGATGCGGCCGGACTTGAACGACTGCTCACCATCGTTGCCGGCGCGCGGCTCGACGCCGTAGACCGCGATGTCCGATCGTGTCGACGTTGCTGCGATCGCTACGCCGGAGAGCAGACCTCCGCCGCCGAGGGGCGTGACGATCGTCTCGACGTCGGGCCATTCCTCGACGATCTCCAATCCGACCGTGCCGGCTCCGGCGATGATGCGCCAGTCATCAAACGGAGGAATGACCGCAGCGCCGCTCTTGCTGGCGATGTCGCGTGCGACCGTGTCGCGCGTCGCTGACGTGACGCCCGACGTGACCACCGTCGCACCATACGTCTCGGTCGCCGCAACCTTCGACGGGTTGGATCCCTCCGGCATCACGATGGTGGCTTTCATGCCGAGGAGGCGGGCGGCGAGGGCGACGCCCTGAGCGTGATTGCCGGAGGAGAAGGCGACAACGCCGTTGGCGCGTTGGTTCTCAGGTACCTGCAAGAGCGCATTCATCGCGCCGCGGATCTTGAACGAGCCGGCGCGCTGGAGGTTTTCGCACTTCAGACGCACCTCCACGCCGATGGATTCGGAGAGCGACCGGCTGTTCAAAAGGGGAGTGCGGTGGACGTACGGCTGGATGCGGAGAGCGGCTTCCCGGACATCCTCGATCGTGACAGCGGACGCGTCGATATTTGAAGAATTCACCCGGGCAGTATAAACTCCGGCAAACTGGCCATGGATTGAGCGCCGATTCATCAACGAACCGGCGCGTTTACGCCAGGCAAAGCAGTATCGGGCAAAGGTTATTTTCGGGGAGGTTGGGGTTATGTGGAGAAGGGTTACCCGCGGCCTGGTTCTCGCCATTCTGATGTCGTTCGTCGTCGTGCCTGTGCTGACCGCGCAAACGGTCGAGACGCATGGCGCGCTCGAATATCCTGACTCGTCCGTGACGCAAAGCGGCGTGATCCTCGTCAAAGGGTGGTTCCTCGACCCTGCGTCGATCTCGCGGGTTGCGGTGTACGTCGACGATCAGTTCGTCGTCAACTCCAACACGAACTTGCCCCGCATCGATGTGGAGCAGGCCTACCCGAACTATCCCGGCATCCAGCACATCGCGCCCGGCTTCCAGATCGGGATGCTGGCCAGCCGGTTTACGAACGGAGCCCACACGATCGCCGTGCGCGTGTTCGCCAGCGACAACACGGTCACCGAGCTCGGACGCCGGACGATCAACGTCGACAACACGATCAATCAGTCGCCGTTCGGCAATGTCGACATTCCCGATCTCGCAGCCACGTACAACGCATCCGGTTCCTTCCCGGTTTCCGGCTGGGCGCTCGACACCGACGGCGTGGCCAAGGTCGAAGTGCTCATCGACAACGGGGTCGTGCAAAACGCGATGTACGGCGACGCCCGGCCGGATGTTGCCAACACGATCGCCGACTGGCCCGATGCGCTCAACAGCTCGTTCATCGCGAACGTCGATACGACGCGAATGATCGATGGTGTCCACACGCTCGACGTACGTGCGACCGATCGCCTCGGACTCTCGCGGCTCATCGGACGACGCACCGTGCAGATCTTCAATGAGAACGCCAATCTGAAACCGTTCGGCTATGTCGACGAGCCGAAGCCGAATGCCGTTCTTTACGGGACGCAATGCACGACGCCACCCCTTGTTTCGCCAGTCATCAACCCTGCATCGCACATCACGCCCGTTCGCGGATGGGCTCTTGATCTTGGCACGCGGACGGATACGGGCCGCGTCGCGTACGTCGAGCTAATGGTCGACGGCCGGATCTGGTACAAAACCGGCGACTGCGGCTTCAGCCCGATCTTCAACGCGTACGTCAATTGCTACGGCCTTACGCGCTTCGATGTGGAGCGCTACTATCCCAACTATCCCGACGCGCCGCATTCCGGCTTCCTCTTCACCATGGACGTCGGCGCTCTGCTGGCTCTCGGCGTCGAGCCCGGGAGCCACGTCCTCAAGGTTCGCGTCGGCGATCAGTCGGGAACGTTC
>DATAMS010000637.1:0-1907 GCA_036260495.1 Thermoanaerobaculia bacterium | reverse complement strand
GATGCTCTGCCGGCCGCTTCGGCGATGTTGAGGGGTACTGAGAAGGCAGCCCGTCGCAGTGGATCGCTCAAGGCGCCATGGCCCCTAGGAATCGTAGTTGCAATCTCGACCGCAAGGGCGGCGAACGCTACTGAGCATTGGAGCCTTTGGAAGCTGAGCATGCCCCGTATCGGCTGCTCTTCGGGGTCGTTGCTCCAATCGTCGCCGTCGCCGTCGCCGTCAATGACTCTCGATCCTGCACAAGTTCTTTTGAAATTTCGCGGACTTATGATCTGCAGTGGGGATGAAACTCACTGAATCTGCGATCGAGCGTATGAGTCGAGAGTTCGGCTCCGCAGAGTTACGCGATCCGCGGCTGGTCCGACGTGCTGGCATGATCGCGTCGATGCTCGCTCGCAAGCCCTCGGTGCCGCTGCCTGAGGCGCTTGGCAGCGACGCGGCACTGGAAGGAGCGTACCGGTTCGTGAATAATCGACGCGTGACGTTCGACGCGTTGCTGCAAGCACATGCCGAAGAAACGGCAAAGCGGGCTGAACAGGCCGGAGCCGTGCTTGTGCTCCACGACACGACCGACGCGACGTTCATTGATGTCGACCACGCCGAAATCGGTTACCTGCCCACGGGAAAGCCAGGCTTCCTGTTCCACCCAGCGCTTGTCTTGGACTCGACTCAATGGCGCTGCCCACTGGGAGTGATCTACGGCGAGACGATTCATCGCGCCCAACGCTCCAAACGTCCTGGCCAGAGCAAACGCTCAGGCCGCGACACGGTGGCGGACACCGACAGCGAAGGTGCGCGTTGGTGGCGGGGTATAGAAGCTGCGAGCAATCGTCTATCAAACTGTGGCGACGTGATTCACATCGCCGACCGCGAGAGCGACAGCTATGAGTTGATGCACCGTTGTCTGGAGTTAGGCCAACGATTCGTGTTCCGAGTGCGTGTTGCCGAACGTCGCGGTCGACTCGCTGACGGAAACGCGTCACCTTGGTCGACCGTCGGAGCCATTGCCGACAGCTCCGAGGGGATTCTCGAGCGACAGGTCGTGCTCTCTCGTCGCGCGGCCAAGGGCGCTCCCGGAATGAATCGCGGCAACCCCGCTCGCGCCGAGCGCTTGACGACCCTTCGCTTTTCAGCAGCACGTGTGGAGCTTCCACGGCCTCAATATTTGCCGAAGTCCTTCGCCAAAACGCTCACCATCAATCTCGTACATGTCATTGAACCGAATCCTCCTGACGGTGAATCGCCAGTTCAGTGGCTTCTGTATACGACCGAGCCCATCGATACGGCTGAACAGGTGGCCAAAATCGTCGACTACTATCGCGCACGGTGGACGATCGAAGAGTTCAACGCCGCCCTCAAAACCGGATGTGCGTATGAGGGGCGAGGATTCGAAACGCGTCACGCGCTGCTCAACCTGTTGGCGCTGACGTTGCCCGTTGCTTGCGAACTGCTCGCCCTACGCAGCCGCGCACGCAATACTCCCGAAGCGCCAGCGAGCAATGTGCTTCGCCAGTCTCAAGTCGACGTCCTGCGAGCGTTCAATCGCAAGCTCTCTGCCTCACCCACCGCGCGAGAAGCCCTACTTGCCGTTGCCGCTCTTGGCGGGCACCTGAAGCGAAATGGCGAGCCAGGATGGATCGTGCTCATGCGAGGCATGCGCACTTTGCTCGACTACGAGATCGCATGGCTTGCAGGGCGCCAGTCTGTTCTGAACGACGACCCCGCCGTTGTGGGGGACGACTTGTGATATATCGAGAGCCATCAACGACCACGTCAACGACCACGTCATCGGAAGAGAGCGGAAGACCCATCTGAACCAAAAAGGCCATGCTGGAGCGTTTGGTGCTGGTACTACGGTTCCGCCCGCGGCCTGTGCCAGGCTGTGCCGCCAGCCATACCGATTCGCG
>DATAMS010000608.1:0-4343 GCA_036260495.1 Thermoanaerobaculia bacterium | reverse complement strand
GTCGCAACAACACCGCGCCGACGATCTGGGCCATGAATGGGATCACGGCGCGGATCGAGAGGATTGCCTGCAACACGTTCTTCAGTGACAGCGAACAGAACGCGGCGGCAACGCATCCCAAGAACAAAATCGACACATACGGATACGCCTCGGTGGCGTGCAGCTTTCCGAAAAAGCGGAAGAAGTTTCCGTCTCTTGCGGCCGCGTAGAGGATGCGCGAGTAGCCGAGCATCAGCGAGAAGATCGAGGCGAAGGCGGTCCAGAGGATGAGGATCGAGATCCATTGCGCGGCGCGGGTGCCGAGAAGAACAGCGAGGTAGTCGGCGACAATCGATGGCGACACCATGGCCTGCTTCATCGGCAGCACCGAGATCAGGCACGCATTCATGACGAGATAGATCACGCCGATGGCCAGGATCGAGATCACGATCACGCGCGGAATCGTGCGCTCCGGCTCGCGGACTTCGTCGCCGATGTAGCAGATGTTGTAGTAGCCGAGGTAGTCGTAGACGGCGAAGATGAGAGCAACACCGAGACCGGCGTAACCGATGCCGCCATCGAGTCGCGGCGCGCGCCAGAACGCGAACGCATCGAGCCGGAGATGCGGCAGGCCGGCGCCGATGACGATCGCCAGCGTCGCCAGCACGCCGGCCCACAAGAGGATCGAAAACTTGCCGATCGCTTCGATGCGGCGAAGAAGCAGCAACGTTGTCAGCACGCAGACGATGGTGGCGGTGAGCGCGACGTGATTTCCAGCAGCAGGAAGAACGACGCGAAGGTAATTGGCGAATCCGATGCAGCCGGACGCCATCGACAGCGGTGCCGAAAAGAGGATCTGGAAAAGAAAGAGAAACGAGATGAGCCGCCCGGCCGGACCGTACGCATGCCGCAGAAAAACGTACGAGCCACCGGAGCCGGGGATCGACGCGGAGAGCTCCGCGGTGACGAGTCCGTCGCTGATGGCGAGCAGCCCGCCGAGGATCCAGGCCAGCATTCCGCGGCCGCCCCCCATGGCCGCGAGGATGAGCGGAATCGTGATGAACGGTCCGATCCCGACCATGTCGATCATGTTGAGGGCGATCCCGCGCCACAGTCCGATGTCGCGCCGCAGTTCAGACATGGGAAGAGGAGTCTACATGCCGCCGCGATTCCGCCGCACCTTCCGGCCCCACATTTGCACAATGGCGAGAGGCTGTGGCGATGCCGTCCGGCCGCATCTCAATTTCGAATCCGGAGTCTTCCCGAATGCAATCACGGTTCAAAGCTGCGCTTTTTTGTCTGGCGTTTTTCGCCACCACTTCGGCGATCGGTCAATCGTCATCCCTTGTTTTCCGCACCGCGCTCACTGGCGCGAATGTCGTGGGCGCAGTTGGATCCGCAACCGGATTCGGAAGCGCGATGCTGACGATCGATGGCGATCAAGCCACGATCGATCTAACCACCCTCGGACTGACGAACATCACCGGCGTCTCACTCTTTCAGGGCGCCGCAGGCGTGAATGGATCGCTGGTGCAGGCCTTCACTGACATCAATTTCTTCGTGGTGAACGGCCGCTTTCATCGTACCGTCACGCTCGATTCCGGCGTGGCCGCGGCCATCGCTGCGAATCCTCAGAACTACTACCTCGCCGTCGCGACTACGGCGAATCCCGGCGGCGCAGTGCGCGGCCAGCTCAACGACGCAAACACGGTCTACCTCGCAGGCACGATTTCCGGAACGAGCCCCGTTTGCGCCGGCGGCACGGGCATTCCCAATGGCGCCGGCTCCTTCGTCTTCGCGGTGACTCCCGATCCAGGCGGCTCGACGGCGACCGTTCGCTACGACATCGTCACTCGCGGACTGGGCGCAACGCTCAGCGCCCTTCAGATCGGCGCCGTGAAGACCGGGCCGGGATTGTTCGTCATCGGCGCGAACGTAACGTCGGCGGATGGCCGCTTCACCGGAACGAACCAGATTTCTGCCGAGCACGCGCGCCTGATGCAGACGCTGCAGGTGGGTGCGCGCTTCACGGTCACGACCCCAGCCACGGGAATCGAATGCGCAGCGGCTGGCGCGATGCAGTTCGCGCAGGAACTGTTCATTCCTGTCGCCGGCACTGTTCGAGGCATCGGCGGTACGAACTTCATGACCGACGTCAACATCCTGAACAATTCCTCGACCGGCACCAACGCGGACGTTCTCACCCAATACTTTCCAACCGGTGGCAGTACCGCTGCGTCTGCCGCGACGTCGTGGTCTACGTTATTGCCGCGCGGCACCGGAACGTATCGTGATATCTCGGCAACGGCATTCAACGGCATCACAGGCATCGGCGCGTTGCGCGTTGTCTCGGCAGACAACATCTTTGCGAATGCACGGATCTACAACAACCTCAGCGCCACCGGAGGGGGAACGTTCGGCCAGTTCATTCCAGCCCTTCCGCGCAGTCTCGCTCTGACGGAAGGCTCGCTCCTCGGGCTGGCCAACATCGTCAGCGGATCGAATACGCCGGCCGGCGCGGCAAACGCCCGGACGAATATCGGCGTCTTCAATCCCAGCGAGACCGCCACGACGATGCTGCTGGAGCTGCGGGACGGCAATGGAGCGCTCGCCGGTCAACGTCGATTGACGCTGTTGCCGTGGATGCAACTTCAAATGCCGCTCTCGGGCGCCAACGGTCTATTCAACAACATCGCGGGCGACCTGCCAGCGTCGTCAGTCTATTTCCTCAGCGGAGCGCCCGTATTCGTCTACGCCTCCGTGATCGATAACCCGAGCGGCGATGCCAGCTACGTGACGCCGGGTGTCAGCGGAAACGGCACGGTCGGAACGGTGCAGTGAGTGTTATCGCGCGCTGATTGGCGGCTGCCTTGAGGCACAGAATGTTGAATGTTAGGTGTTGCATGTGCATGTTGAATGGATCGGAATTCGGTTCATTCAACACTCAACAGTCAACGTTGAACACGTAACATTTCGATTGAGTCTCCTTCTCCCCATCAAACAACGATGGGGAGAAGAGGCTCGATAAACCTCGTTACTCGCGCGTGCGGCCCGAACCTTCCGTCATTGCGCGGGTGTTGGGAGCACGCAGCTTCGTCCTCGCGGCGGCCTTAAGACTTGCACGGCCTTCGCGCGGGATGATCTGGTCGAGCACGTGACGTGCGGAGAGCATTGCGCCTTCCTGCCATCCGGGCAGGTACGACACCTGATCGCCTGCGACGATCACTCGTCCCTCGGGCGCCAGCAGCGTCTCGTAATGCACGGAGGCGACGCCCTCCCAATCCGCCCAGCCACCCAGTTGATACGGGACGTGATGCCAGGCGATGGAGAGCCCGAGGTCGATGGGAACGTCTCGGGTGAAAGCGTCGCCATGCAAACGATGCGCACCGGCAGCCGCGGTCTTCAGCCGTTCGCTGAGCGATTGATTGCCGAGTTTTTCGGCGCGCGCCGTGTAGTTGTACGCGCCGGTCAGCACGCCTTTCTCCTGGAAGAGATAGCCGTTCGACGGATACCACATCTGCGTAATGTTGTGATCGATGTAAGAGATGCCGCCATAGATCTCGTCGTCCAGCTCCCAGAAACGCCGGTTGGCCTGCCATCCCACTTTGCACGTCAGGCCGCGTTTGGCCGCTTTGAGTGCGGCCTGGAACGGATGCGAGAAATTGTTGTCGACGTCCTTGGCCAGGATCCAAACCGGGATCGTCGAGATGCACCAGTCGGCGGTGATGGTCTCCACTGCGGACGACGGATCGCCGGCCGTGCGATGGTGAATTTCGACCTTGTCGCCGGCGACGTTGTGAACGTAGGTCACCTCGCGGTTCGTGCGGATGAAGTCCTTGACGAACGGCAGGAAACCATTCGCCAGCATGTCCATGCCTCCGACCGGTTGGAAGAGCGTCGGCTGCCACTCGTAGTCTTCGGGCTGGTACATCCGATCGAGCCAGAACTGAGAGCCGAGCAGCTCGATGAGCTTGAGCGGCGGCTCGATATCGCCCGGCGTCGTCACTCCCGGTTGGGTCGTGAAGCCGGAGCGCTGCGAGCCGATGTATTTCTTGTTGCTCAACGGTCCGAAGGTGTTGAGCAGATCGAGCATCTGTTCTCGCTGTTTGGGCGAAAGCTCGTCGTTGAACGAGCCCTTGTCGATCGACTTCGTCAGCATCTCGGCGATGTAGCCGCGCGTGTCGTTCAGGATGCGGCGGTTGGGAACGGACTTGTCGCGATACGAGCCTTCCCTTTGATAGAGGTTGGCGCGTGACGACATCACATACGGCTCGACCGCGACCTTCAGCTCCCTGCAGTATCCGAGGGCGACGGTGTGGTGATAGGGAAGGCGGCCCGGCCCGGCGTTCAGATACTGATCCTTG
>DATAMS010000591.1:0-20127 GCA_036260495.1 Thermoanaerobaculia bacterium | reverse complement strand
TCTGCGATCGGATCGTGACTCTGGACAATGGGAGGCTTGCCGGCGTCGTTGTGACCGCCGGTCAATAGCATCGTGAGCCGTTCTGCTGCAATGCTGGTTCAGCGTCTCAATGCAAAGAAAACGTCATAACAAACGCGCCTGCCGTGCTCAAGTTCGATCTGTCCCTGGTAGCCGAAGCTATTGCCTGAGGCGTCGCGACGTCCTGTCCAATGATGTGCGAGATAGATCCGTGTAAGTCCCGATGACGCGACAGTCTCAAGCTCGCCGGGATCCGAGACACCATTGTGATTTCGATCGGTCCACAGCAGCAATGAGCTCCAGGCAGGATCAGCTTCGTCGATGGCTCCATCGCCATTGGAGTCATATTGAGCCAGTGCTTCGAAACCATTCGCCGCGCGCTGGCCGTTGTTTAACCGCGAGGCATTCCCAAACAACTCCGATCCATCGTCGATCGAGCCGTTTCCATTTCGGTCCATGGCCAGAAACGCCAGGCTTGCGTAACGCGCGGTCCAGCCCATCGTCTCGTGCTGGCCGTTCGCATGAATGTCAAATGACACCGGATCGTCGAGTCCAGTCAAGCGGTATGGACCATTGTCAAGATTAATGAGTAAGGGCTCAGCGCAGCCGTTGCCGTCGGCGCCGCATTTGGCCAGCACTCCGTCATCGTCGTTATTTCCCGGTCCTGGCCCTACCGGATTGCAGGCCGAGTTCCCGTACTTCTGTGCAAACTGGTCGAACGTCCGCGCGTTGACGGCGCTGCTGTAGCACGTCGCCCATTCGAGATACCCAGAGTTTGATCCGGACCATTGCCCGCCCATCGTGCTCCAGGTATCGTTACTGACCGTGGAACCGTACTGATCGAACAGCGAGAGATTCCCAGACATCCCCACGCCGACGCCGGTCTCACCCTGGTCGTTCTGATAAACCGCCGCTCCCCACCAGGAAATGTTGGGTGCGCCATTTCCATATACGCCTGTATCCACTGTGAGGCTTGAACCACACGCGGACATGGCGAGGACTGTGGATAGAAGTGCCACTAACGCTCGTCTCATTGGCAACGCTCCTCGCGGCCCAGAGCACTATTGATTGACGTTTCAAAATCAGTGTCGATGCTGTACGAGCGCGACATACTTACCGGCACCGTCTCATAAAGCATTCGGTCGAATCGCGTCTTGCCGAAGGCGCGGCGAGCCTCACGAAGAGCTCGCGCCTCCGCGACGCATTTCCTTGACTGGATCGCAGAGATCGCGCTCCTGTCGAGCGCATTCGCGGCACCATGCTCCTCTTTCAATACCAACGAGTAATTGGCAACGATCGAGGCAAAGCGCTTCCAATCCGCCGGATTTCGAAAAAGATCCGAGCTGCGCTGCCGGATCACCTGCGGATAAATCTCCGGAAGGGTCACGAATGCCGACTGGACGAGATATTCGAACAATTCCGTTTCGAAGAACAACTCAGGATGTCTGCTGCCATCGATAACATCCGCGACAGGCGCCACGCTCTTCGCGGAAACCCCAAGTGCCCGCCGTTCTGATCCACCGTCATGCAGACGCTCGAGACGTTTCGCCGGATCCCGGCGAGCCTCTGCACGTTCCTGCGGCGTCCACTCCCATGGTTGTTTGGTGGAAGCGATGGCGGATGGGTTAACGAGACAAACACACACGATAAGCGCAATCAGACCGGCAAATCTTCGTCGCATCACAAAGACGTTCCTTTCGCCAAGATAGTGGGCAGCGATGCGGCTATGCATCAAGCTTGCCCGCCGGAAATAAGATCGCGCAGCACGAATGAATGCCGTTCGGAACGCGGGATCGCAACCACGAAAGGAGGATGTTGGGGTTGGGAAAGTTGGTCGGGCAGGGGGGATTTGAACCCCCGACCACCTGAACCCCATTCAGGTACGCTACCAGGCTGCGCTACTGCCCGACTCGGGTGCATCCTAACACGTCGCGGGAGGGGGAATTCCGAGGGCAGGCAGCAGCTCTACAGCCCGGCGGCCCAGAGGATCAGGTACTTTGTGATCTCGATGTTCTTCGCGGTTGGCGTGATCACGATCTCTTCGATCTCGCGGGCTTTCGTTTCCAGTGCTTCGCGGATGACCTGGAGCTCTTTGTCCCAGGAGCGTTGGATCTGGCGGATTTTGGAGAGGTAGTCGTCTTCGCGGAGCGAGTGGGGCGATTCGCCGACGGCGGCGGGTTTGCCGCTGGTGATGTTGTAGATGGTCTGGCCCCAGGCGACGTTGACTTCGGGGCCGCGCTCGCTTTCGGTGGTTTCGCCGTTGGCTTCGCGCTCACGCTGATCGCGCTCGGAGAGCTCCTTCACCTGGTCGATGCGGCGGCGGAAGGTGCTCTCCAGCTTTTCCTGTGCGTCGCCGATGCGGCGTTTTGCCTCGTCTTTGCAGCGCGCGATGAAGGCCTCGCGCGTCTCGCCCTGTTGCGAGTAAAGCGCGAATTCGGGGTTGTGAAAAATGGCCAGCCGTTCGGTGCCGCTCACGTAGTTGCGGAAGGCTTCCTCCGACAGTAAGGCGCCTTGCATCAGGATCTCCGGCTTCAGATCGTCATCGACGTGATGATTGGGATCGGGCACGGCGCGGATGTCGAGTTTTTCCGGCTCGATCGTTCGCGCTTCGGCCCATCGAACCGTACCGTCGCTGGCGTGCATCGGGGCGACGAAGCTCTTCACGATGTCGACGTGCACGCCGCTGCGCGGCTCGCTCTGCGTGATGATCGCTTCGGCGAGCAAGTGCGGTTTGTACGCGCCGCTGCCGCCGAAAACGTAGAGCTGTTCGAGTGACGGCGAGCTGCGCATCTTGAAGCGGGGACGAGCTTTCGGCAGGTCGTCGCTGCGCTCGATGGTCAGGCCGTGAGCGACGGGATGGGCGTCGATGACCTGGCCGGGAACGTGCGCCAGCGCTTCGCGCACGGACTCGCGCCTCTCCGGCGGCATCAGGAAAACGATGCAACCACCGCCGCCGGCGCCGCAGACTTTTCCTGACCATGCGCCTGCGCCGACGGCCGCTGCGATGGCGGATTCGATCTCGGGTGTCGAGATGCCATCGATCAGCGCTTTGCGGTTCTGCCATTCGTGTCCGAGGGCGATGCCGGCTGCTTCCATGTCGCCGCTGTCGAGCGCTTTCTCCATCTCGATGGCGCTTTCAGCGATGCGCTCGAGACCTTTGTGAACCTTCTTCTTGCCGTCGATCTGGCGCCGGTAAATGTCCCAGTTGTTCGTGCCGGAGAAATGGGCGACGCCGGTGTAGTGCAGGAGCATGTGCTCGGCCAGGCGTTCGACCGGAAGGGCGATCGGATGGCGCAGCACGACGCCCGGATTCAGGTGGATGGCCATGAGGCCGCCGTAGACCGGCGGGTAGTAGTCCTGAATGCCGGCAGGTACGCGAAGAAGGCGCGTTTCGAGATCGCGGACGAGGGCGATGAGATCGTCGCCTTCGATCGGCGCACCGGCCAGCTCGGAGAGTGCGCGAACGAGCGTGATCGTCAGCGCGGAGGAGCCGCCGAGGCCGGAGCCGCGCGGGGCGTCGGTACGGGTGGTGATGCGGATGCCGGTGAGGTGAAAGTGCTCGAGTGCGCGATGAATCAGCGCCGCTTTCGGATCGGCGGCCAGCTCATTGATCGACTGATAGCGCTGCTCGTACTGCTGATCGGTTAGGTGAATGTCGATCGCGTCATCGCCCGTCTCTTCGACCTCGGATTCGGCGTGATACGAGATGGCGACGTTGACGGTGCGCGAGCCGGGGTGAAAAAGGTAGAGCGGCCAGAGATCGAGGGTGCCGCCAGCGAGATCGGCGCGCACCGGCGCGCGGACAATGACCTTTTTCATGGGGTGGGCGTTCGTTGATCCGTGCGACTGCTAGAAAAGTGCCCGTCGTTTTGCCGCGAAGGCGATGAGTTGCTGCGCCGGCGTGTCCAGTTTCGGACTGAGCGAGGCAACGCTGGTGCGGAAGGTGCCGAGGGAATCGCCGCGAAGCGGATCGGACGTGATCGATTTGAGTTGCAGCGGATTGAGCCACTCGCCGTTGTCGGACACGCGGTAGTCGAGATGCGGTCCCGTGGCGAGGCCGGTCGCGCCAACGTAGCCGATCACCTCGCCCTGATTCACGCTCCGGCCGGGCTTGATGCCTTTTGCGAAACGCGAAAGGTGGAGGTATGACGTCTCGATCCTCGCGCTGTGACGGATACGGACGTAATTGCCTTCGCCGTGGTTGTATGTCGCAGCCATGACGACACCATCCGCGGTCGTCATCACCGGGGTCCCGACCGGAGCGCCGTAATCGACGCCATGATGCGGCCGGAAGATGTGCAGCAGCGGATGGTAGCGGCTTTTCGAAAATCCTGAGGTGATGCGGCTGAATTGCAGCGGCGCCCGGAGGAATTGCTTGCGAAGGGGACTGCCGTTGCGGGCGTAGTAGCCGGCGCGGCCGTCGGGGGTCTGGCAGCGGAAGGCTTCGTACGTTCTTCCTTCGTACGAGAAGCGCGCGGCGACGATCGGGCCGTATCCGACGAGATCCGACCCCGCAAACCGCTTCTTGACGACGAGGCTGAACGAGTCGCCCTTCTGCAGCGCGAAGAAGTCGATGTCCCATTGGAAGACGTCGACCAGCTCGGAAACGAGACCCGGCCCTTCGCCGGCGCTGCGAACGGCTTCGTACAGCGAGGAGTCGATCGCGGCAGAGACGGTGGTCTCGACCTCGCGTTGCTGCGCCTCGCGGGGCGTGATCGTGAATCCCGAGGCGTTGCGGATGGCGTCGATCTCGCCCCATCCCGTCACCTTCATCTCCACGCTATCCACGACCCCTCGGCTGTCGTAATGAAAGCGAAGAAGGTGGCCGGGACGGAGGCGGCGGAGGTCGATGGTCTTGCCGAATTCGGAATTGAGGGTGGCGGCGTCGGACCGGCCGAGGCCGCCGGCGAGAAGGATCGAGTCGAGCGTGTCGCCATCTTCGACAGTCAAGACGACCGAATGCTCGGGGAGCGAGGCTGCGGTCGGCGCGGTCAGGTCGGCGTAGCGGATCGAAGGAGTGGTCATCATCGCCGCGCCGTTCACGGATGGGATCTGCGTGAGCGCGCCGTCGGTACTGACGGCAGCGAGAACGAAGGGGATCGCCAGAGGCAAAGCGATCGCCGCGTACACTCGGGGCCGGTGTGCGAAACGCCGCACGACCTCAGCGATAGAAAACGATCTTTTCATCGATCTTGAACCGGTTCCGCGGACGAACTGACCGGATCGTACCATGCACGCCCTCCCGACCGACCGAAGTGTGAAGTGTGAAGGGTGAAGAGTGAAAAAGGCCGCTCAAGCGGTGATTCTCCCTTCACTCTTCACACTTCACCCTTCACTCTTCTCACTTACTGTCCTGATGGCTCCATCGATAGTGTCTGGATCGGCGACTTCTGGGTGTCGTCCTGGACCGGACTTGCCTTGTGGTAGGTCAGAGGCACGATGAACGTCGCCAGCGAGACTCTTGCGGACGGTTGAATCGATGTTACGACCAATTCGTTGGTCTGCGTCACCGTCCGGTTGATGTGCAATTGCGAGTCGGTGTTTGCCGCGGCGTGGTTGTTGATCGTCGTGACGCTGACGACCTGCCTGAGCGGAAACCCTTTGATGTTCGTGTTTTCCGCGGAGACGATCGAGTCCAGGTCGGGGTTTCCGGTGTGAAGCGCACCGCTGGCGAGGAACGTGTCGCCGATGTCGCCGAAGGCCCTTGTCGTCCATTTGTCGATGGTCGTCTTCACGGATTGCGTGAGCGGAAGATTGCCGAAATTGACGGTGATGTCGTAGCTCATCACCAGCCGGTAGTGCTCGGTCGGAAAGCCGGCAATCGTGATCTGGTCAGGCATTTTGGTGAGGTCGGTCTTCTTGTTTGCGATGGTGATCTTGCGGGCGCCGATGGCGCCGGTCACGCTGGCGGCATTGACCTCGACGTACGACTTCCGGGAGGGATCGATGAAGGTCATTGTTCGCGAGCCGTTGGTGGCGATGATGTACGTTCCGACCGGGTAGGTGTTGCCCGAGAGAAACTCCACGCGGGAGCGGTCGCCGTCGATGATGGCACGCCCGGCGCAATCGCTGGATGGGATCGATTCGAGGTCCGAGGAAGTGGTCTGGCGGAACTCGTACTCGATCGCGGCGGAAGCAGACGGGGCACTTGCGGCTGTGAGCACAACGGTGAACAGGATGGCAATTGCCTGCAAGTTCTTTTTCATCAATAACCTCAGTTTTCACTGAGTATAACTCGCCCGGCTTGAAATAGGACTTTCCGGCGGGGCGTTGGGGCAACCCATGTTGATCAGGAAGTTTTTCGCGCTCGCTCTCTGCGTGTCTGCGCTGGCCATTCCAGCCGTTGCGGCCCGCCGGGCGGCGGCTCCCGACTCGCTCGACGAAGTGATTCGCAAGGTCCAGCTCGCGCAAAAGAACACGAACACGCTCCAGGCGGATTTTCGTCAGGAAAAGACGCTCGCGCTTCTCTCGAATCCCGAGGTCTCGGCTGGGCGGTTCGTCTACTCGAAGCCAAATAACGTTCTTTGGACCTACGACTCCCCGAAGCGGGTGACCATGCTCATCGCCAACGGGATCCTCACCACTTATTATCCCGACCTCCGCAAAGCCGAGCGCATCGAGGTGAAGCAGTACCAGGACCGCATCTTCAAGTACATGGGAGCCAGCGGCGCGATCGATGAGTTGGGCGCCTGGTTCAACTTCACGTTCACGAACACGGCGGACAAGCCCTACTACGTTCTCGATCTCGACCCGAAGAGCAAGACGGTCGCGAAACGCGTGCGTCACCTCCGAATCTACATCGACAAGAAGACCTACCTGACGACGCAGTTCGAGTACACGGAAGGCGACGGCGACAAAACGCGCTACGAGTTCACGAACATCAAGACGAACGAGCCGGTCGAGCAGAGCCGGTTCACGCTCGCGCTACCGAGCAGTGTGCGGGTGGAGTCGATGAAACTGCAGTAATGCGCTTCGCGCGTTGCCGGTTGTCGGTTAGATGCGCTTCGCGCGTTAGTATCCGGCCACAGACGCGCAGCAAATCGATCCCCGAACACTCTTTCCGACCGACAACGCGCGAAGCGCAATCATCGCAGTGCAAAACAAACTCACCTTTCGTCTCCTCGCCTCCGACGGCTCAGCCCGCCGCGGCGAGATTGTCACGCGACACGGCACGATCCAGACTCCGGTGTTCATGCCGGTGGGGACGCTTGCATCGGTCAAGTCGCTGACGACCGACCAGCTCAATCAGCTCGGTCCGGAGATCATCCTCAACAACACCTATCACCTGATGCTGCGGCCGGGCGTCGACATGCTCGAGCAACTCGGCGGCGTGCATCGCTTCATGAACTGGGATCGAGCCGTGCTCTCCGATTCCGGCGGCTTTCAGGTCTTCTCGCTCGCGTCGATCCGTAAGGTTCGCGAAGAAGGGGTCGAATTCCGCAGCCACATCGACGGCTCGGCGCATTTCCTCTCGCCCGAGACCTCGATCGGCATTCAGCAGCGGATGGGCGTCGACATCGCCATGGCCTTCGATGAATGTCCCGCGTACGGACTCTCGTATGCCGAGGTGGAGAGGTCGATGGAGATGACGCACCGGTGGGCGAGGCGATCGCTGGCGGCGCGGACCGGCGAGTCGGCGCTGTTCGGAATCGTGCAGGGCGGCATCCACGCGGACCTTCGCAAACGGAGCGCAGAAGAGATCGGATCGATCGACTTCGACGGCGTGGCCATTGGCGGCGTCTCGGTCGGCGAGCCGAAGGAAGAGATGCTCGACGTCATGCGCGGCACTGCGCCGCTGCTGCCGGCGGACAAGCCACGCTACCTGATGGGCGTGGGAACGCCGGAGGATCTGCTCGACGGCGTGGCGGCCGGCATCGACATGTTCGACTGCGTGATGCCGACCCGCAACGCGCGCAACGGCTCACTTTTTACGAGCCTCGGCAAAGTCGCGATTAAGAATGCGCGCTACGCCACCGACCAGCGTCCGCTCGATCCCAACTGCTCCTGCATGACCTGCCGGACGGTCTCGCGGGCCTACCTGCGGCATCTCTACGTCAACGGCGAAATAGCGGCTATGGTCTATAACACCGTCCATAATGTTTCGTTTTACCTTGACTTGATGCGGGGTATTCGGCACTCTATCGCGTCCAACTCTTTGCAGGCTTTTCGCGATGCGTTCCTCTCGCGAGTCGTGAGCGGCGAAGTAGACGCCTGATCGACAGAAAGCCCCCGAGCGAAAAACGAGAAAAACGATATGACAGCGATTGCTTTGCTTCTCCAAACGGGTTCCGGCGGAACCACATCTTTTCTCATCAACATCCTGCCCATCGCGGCAATCTTTCTTGTTTTTTACTTCCTCGTCATCGCCCCGGCGAACAAGCAGCGGCGCAAGACGGCGGAAATGCTGAGTACGCTCAAAAAGGGCGATCGCGTCCTTACATCGGGCGGGATTTACGGGACGATTCAGTCTGTTGAGGCCGAAGTTGTCTACCTGAAAATCGCCGAGAATGTGAAGGTCAAGGTTGCACGTTCAGCGATCACCGGAATCACCACGGGCGATGCGGCCGAGTGACCGCCCCCTATCTTCCTGGAGGAAATCTTGACTAGAGGTCTGTTGTGGAAAGTCATCCTGATCCTCGTTGTCCTCGTCGGCTTCGCCGCCGCGACGATACCGACTAACGACAACCCTGAGCCGATCCGTCGCGGTCTCGACCTGAAGGGCGGTACGCATCTGGTCATGCGCGTCAACGTCGGCGACGCCGTCCGCCTCGAGACCGATCAGGCCTCGGAGATGCTGAAGGCGCAGGCGAAGAAAACGAATCTGCCGATTCCGGTGACGCGCCGCGTGAACGACACCATGTTCGTCGCCACGCTTCCGGCCGATACGCCGGCCACTCCGTACGAGACCATCGCCAAGGACTTCCTCCCGTCCTTCGACGCCGGCCGCACACCGGAAGGGCTGATGCAATTCAAGATGAAGACGGCGTCGCAGACGGCCATCGAGCGCGATACGGTTGCCCACACCGTCGAGACCATCGACAACCGCGTCAACGCCCTCGGCGTCACCGAGCCCTACATCGCGCCGGAAAGCGGCTATCGCATCGTCATTCAGTTGCCTGGCGTCGACGACCCGGCCCGCGTGAAAGACATCATCAAGACGACGGCGCAACTTCAGTTCCGCCTCGTCGAAGGCAATCCCGGCTCCGATGCAGCAGCGGCACTGGCCAGCGTCGCCGAGAACATGAAGCAGGAAGTCGACATCCTTCCGGGCACGAAGGAAGACGCGCTCGGCCGCGCGGCGGGCATCGAGTTCTACGCCGTTCGCAAGACCGTTCCGGTCACCGGCACCGATCTCAAGAACGCCCGCGTGCAGAAAGGCCAGCTCGGGCAGCCGAACGTCGGCTTCTCGCTGACGCCCGACGGCGCCCGCAAGTTCGGCGACCTCACCGGCGCCAACGTACACAAACGCCTCGCCATCGTTCTCGACAACAAAGTCGTCTCCGCGCCCGTCATCAACAGTCAGATCACCGACTCCGGCGTCATCGAGGGCACCTTCACAGCCCAGCAGGCTGCCGATCTCTCCCTCGTGCTCCGCAGCGGATCGCTTCCGGCGTCGCTGACGACACTCGAAGAGCGCACCGTCGGACCGTCGCTCGGCCGCGACTCCATCCGCCAAGGCATCCTGGCGTCGGTCATCGGCTTCATCGCGCTGGTCCTCTCCGTGCTGCTCTACTACAAAGGCGCCGGAATCAACGCCGTGCTCGCGCTGCTGCTGAATCTCGTCATCCTGCTCGGCATGATGGCGATCTTCCACGCCACGCTGACGCTGCCCGGAATCGCCGGCATCATCCTGACGCTGGGCATGGCCATCGACTCCAACGTTCTCGTATTCGAGCGTATCCGCGAAGAGCTGCGCGACGGCAAGACCGTCCGCGCTGCCATCGAGAACGGCTTCTCGCGCGCGTTCGGCACCATCATCGACACCCACATGACGACGATCATCTCGGCGTTGTTCCTGTTCCAGTTCGGAACGGGACCGATCAAAGGATTCGCCGTCACACTTCTCATCGGTCTGTTCGCGTCGGTCTTCACCGCGTTCTTCGTGTCGCGCGTGATCTTCGACGTCATGTACAAAGCGCAGAATCGCCCGACCGAGATCAGCATCTAGGCCAGGCGAGGAGAGATACCCATGCAGATATTCGTCAACTCAAAATATGACTTCGTACGCTGGCGCTTCATGGCGGTCAGCTTTTCCGTGCTCTTCATGCTGGTCGGTTTGGCAATGTTCTTCAAGCACGGCATCAACTGGGGCATCGACTTCGCCGGCGGCGCCACGGTCACGCTGAAGTTCCGCGATCAGGTTCCGATGGACCGTCTCCGTGCCGACCTCGCCGACGCCTCGATTCAGCAGTACGGCAAAGCCGAAGACCGCGCCATCCTCATTCGTTTGCCGGAATTGAAGCAGGAAACGGATTACGCCGGACAGGTGGTTGCCAAGCTGCTCAAGGATCTCAATCCCGACGCAGCGAACAGGCTCGACCTCAACTTCCAGGGCCGCGACGGATTGTCCGAGCTTCTCTACTCGCTCGATCCTGACGCGAAGGGCACGCTGCCAACTTCGAAAGATTACTACCGGAACGTCGCACAGAACGTGATCAACAAGCGTTCGGAAGTGGGCATCTTCACGGCCATCAGTCAGGCCACTTCGGCGCCCGGCGTCACGACCGCGGTCGCGCGCGTCCTCAACGAGAAGTGCTTCCTCGGCTCCTTCAACGTGCTCAATCAGGAAACAGTCGGCCCGCAGGTCGGCGCCGAACTGCAGCAGAAAGCCATCTGGGCCGTCGTTCTTTCGACGCTGGCCATGGGCGTCTATCTCTGGCTTCGTTTCGATCTGATGTTCGGCGCCTCGGCCATCGTCTGCATCGTTCACGACGTCCTCATGTCGCTGGCCTTCCTGATGATGATCAATGGCGAGTTCTCGCTGAACATCGTCGCCGCACTCCTGCTCATCGTCGGTTTCTCGATCAACGACACCGTCGTCATGTATGACCGCGTCCGCGAGAACAAACGCAAGCTGAAGACGCGCATGACGCTGGAAGAGCAGCTCAATCTGGCCATGAATCAGACGTTGTCGCGAACGATCCTGACCTCCGGCTCGGTTGTCGTCGTCCTCGTCGCGCTGATTCTCTTCGGCGGCAAGGTGATTCACGAGTTCGCATGGATCCTTCTCATCGGCGTCCTCGCCGGCACCTATTCGACCGTCACGATCGTTCCCGCGGTCGCCATTGCCTGGAACAGACTGACCGGCCGTACCCACGATCTTTCCGGCCCGGCCACACGTGCCCGAGTCGAGACCATGCCCCCGCCGTCGCCGCAGCAGCGCAAGCGCCGCGTAGGCTAAAATTCACAACGTTTCTCATCACGAAAAACGCCGCCGGCTCCGGCGGCGTTTTGTTTTGGGCAGAATTCCGTGAATCGACGGCGGCTGCCAGGCGAGCCAGACGTTTCGAACACGAGCGGGACCACGTTTCCGGAGGCGGCTCTTGCGGCGGCGCGCGGATTGCTTCGTCCCTCAGATTCGGAGGATTTATGAAACTCGTACTCACTTGCGCGATCGCGATTCTGGCGATGGCGTGCATGCAGAAACAGGCCGACGGAACGTACAAAGCCACCACCAGCACCGCGGCATCCGACGCAGCGCAGAAGGCGCATGACAACGTCGTGAAGTCGGGCGAAGAGCTCAAGAAAACGGGCGAAGACATCAAGACGACCGGCGAAGAAATCGGCAAATCGGACGCCGCGCAGAAGATGAAGAACGGATCCGTCGAGCTTGGACGCGGCGTGAAAGAAGGCCTCGGCCAGGTCGCGCAGAAAGCGGGCGAAGGACTGCAGAAAGCCGGCAAGAAGGCCGAGGACGACGTCAAGAAAACAGAGACGGCGGCGAAGCACTGATCGCGTTTCGAATCGGACCGCAACAAAGAAGTTCCTGTCAGCGAAACATTGACGGCGATTGCGCAATACGGCCCGCCTCGCGATGGTCTATCCTTCCGCGCGATGGAAGCACGACCCGAACAGTTCGAAGAGCAGGCACCGTGGACGGTGGACGACGCATCGTCGTTGTACATGATCGACCGCTGGGGTACCGGCTACTTCGACGTGAACCCAGCCGGCGATCTCACAGTTGCGCCGTTGCAGGAAAGCGGCATCGCGGTGCCGATCATCGACGTCCTGCGCGAGGCGCAAGTACTCAACCTGAACACACCGCTGCTGATCCGTTTTCAGGATCTGCTCCGGCACCGCGTCGAGACGCTCAACAACGCCTTCAACAGCGCGATCGCCGAACATCAGTATCGCGGCAGCTATCGCGGCGTCTTCCCGATCAAAGTCAACCAACTGCGCGAAGTCGTCGAAGAGATTCTCGACGCCGGACGTCCCTTCAACTACGGCCTCGAAGTCGGCTCCAAACCGGAGATGTTCGCGGGCCTGGCCATTCACAGCGATCCCGAATCGCTGATCGTCTGCAACGGCTACAAAGACACGACCTTCATCCGCATGGCATTGCTCGGCCGGAAGCTCGGCAAGAAAGTGATCCTGATCGCCGAGAAGTTGTCGGAGGTGCGGGCCATCACGCGCATCGCCGCCGAGATGGGTGTCGAACCATGGATCGGGATGCGCGTCCGCCTGCTATCCAAAGGCAAAGGCAAGTGGGCGACTTCCGGTGGCGAGCATGCGAAATTCGGGTTGGCGACGGCGGAGATCCTCGAAGCCATCGACATCCTCCGCGAAGCCAAGATGGAGTCGGCGTTCAAGCTGCTCCACTTCCACATCGGCTCGCAGATTCCGGACATTCTCACGATCAAGCGCGCCGTCCGCGAGGCGGCCATGTATTACGCCAAGCTCCACAAGCTCGGACATCCGCTCGAGTACCTCGACGTCGGCGGCGGACTGGCCATCGACTACGACGGCTCGCGCTCCGAGTTCCATTCGTCGATGAACTACACGCTCGAGGAGTATGCGAGCGACATCGTCTACAACATCATGGACGTCTGCGACGACGAGAAAGTGCCGCATCCGAACATCGTTTCGGAGTCCGGCCGCGCCATCGTCGCGCATCACTCCGTGCTCGTCGTGCAGGCATTCGGCGCCATCGAGAAAACGCCGCTCCAGCCGCGCACCGTGCAGGCGACTGACCACAAGCTCACCCGCGAAATTCTCGACATCGATCAGACACTGAGCGACGAGAACGTCAACGAAGCGTGGCACGACCTGCAGCAGATCAAGGAGCAGTCGCAGCAGATGTTCGAGCTCGGCCTGCTGCCGCTCGACGTCAAAGCGCGCATCGAAACGCTTTACTGGGAGATCGCCGAAAAACTGCAGAGCATCATCCGGCACATGGATCCCGAAGAAGTTCCGGAAGATCTGCGCACACTCAATATCGAGCTGGCCGATCAGCACATCTGCAACTTCTCGGTCTTCCAATCGCTGCTCGATCACTGGGCGCTCGGCCAGCTCTTTCCGATCGTCCCCATTCATCGCCTCAACGAACGCCCGCAACTCGAATCGACGCTCGTCGACATCACATGCGATTCGGATGGCAAAGTCTCGAAGTACATCGACCGCAACGACGTTCGCGAAACACTTCCGCTCCACGAGTTGCGCGATGGCTCGCCGTACTACCTCGGCATCTTTCTCACCGGCGCCTACCAGGACATCATGGGCGACATCCACAACCTCTTCGGCCGCGTGAACGAAGTACACGTCTTTCTCGACGCGGATGAAGAGAGCGGCTTCTACATCGAGGAAGAGATCCCCGGCCAGACCATCGGCGAAGTGCTGGCGATGACGCAGTACGACTGGCGCGATCTGGAAAAGCGGATGAAGACGCAGATCGACGCCGCCATCAAGCAGGACATCGTCCGGCCGAATGAAGGGATGCGCCTGCTTCAGGAGTTCGAGCGCGGACTCAAGGATCAGACCTACCTCACGATCGAGTGACGGACTGTGATTCAACGCACGATCGAGGGTGCATCGCTCGATCAACGGTCAGCGACCCGCGTGTGTCAGGATTACACCTGCGGGGAATACTCAACCGGCTCTGAATCGGAATCGGTGGCAGGACCCAGCCGTTAACTTGCGACGAACATTCAACCAACAGGAGAAGCAAATGCGTAAGACATTCGCGCTATGTGCGCTGGCGCTCATCGTCGTGGCCGGTAACGCGTTCGCCCTCGGCGAAGCGCGCGTTCAGGGCAAAATCACCGACGCCGGGAGTCACAAGCCGATCGAGGGTGCCCTGATCACTCTCGACGCGGTCACCGGACACAGCTTTCACGCTCAATACAAATCGGACAAAGACGGCGTCTACCGTTTCATCGTGCTCGACGGCACGCTCTTCTACAAAGTCACCTATTCCGCTCCCGGCTACGCGCCGTTCGAGCAGCAGCAGGTCAAGTTCACTCTCGGCGATATCAACACCCGTGACGTGACGCTCGTTCCTGCCGGATCAGCCGCGAGCGGCGCAAAGAACGCACCCGCGGCCAAGGTCGACCCTGGCGTTCTGGCTTACAACGAAGGCGCGGAGCTCGCCAACGCGGGCAAAGTTCCGGAGGCCATCGCCAAACTCGAAGAGGCTGTCGCGGCCAAGCCCGATCTGACTGCCGGCTACGAAGCGCTCGCTAAACTCTATCTGCGCGCCAAAAACTACGACAAGGCGATCGACCGCGCGAACAAAGCGCTCGAAGTCGACAACGACAATCAGGATCTGTTCACAGTCCTCGCGGAGTCATACACCGCAAAAGGCGACAAAGCGAAAGCCGCCGAGTACCGCAAGAAACTTCCGGCCGATGCCACGTCGATGTTCAACGACGCCGCCAAGCTCATCAACAGCGGCAAGGATGCGGAAGCGGAGCCGCTGCTCAAAGGCGCCATCGCCGCAAATGAAAAATTCGCGCAGGCCTATTACGAGCTCGGCATGATCTACGTGCGGACGCAGAAGAACGCGGACGCCAAGGTCAACTTGCAGAAGTACCTGGAACTGGAGCCGAACGGCAAGGACGCCGCCACTGCCAAAGAGATGCTGAATTACGTGAAGTGAAACAACCCAACAGCTCGATTGTTAGATGATGACGGGGGGCGGAAACGCTCCCCGCATTTTTTTGGAGACCATCATGCGAAACCTACTGACGATGACCGCGCTCCTGTTCGCAGTTGGCTGCGCAACCAGCGATGCGACATCTTCGATCGAACCGGAAATCACGCTCGTGCAGCTCTCCCGAGTAGCCGAGGGGATGAGAAGCGACACGGGTCCGGTATCGGTGCACTACGGCGTCGAAGTGAGAAATCCGACCGACGCGCCCATTCACCTCGACCGCGTGAGCGTGCTTTCCATCGGCGGCGGAGCCTACGACCTGCCCGCGCACTCGCAGGGCTTCGATGTCACGATCTCTCCCAAAGAGACCAAGTCGGTCGACTTCTGGGCACCCGCATACGTCGTCAATCCCGCCGCATCCGGCGCAAACGGCCCCGTGACGATTCGCGCGACCGTGGAGCTCGACGCAGCCGGAAAGAAGTTCCAGAAGATCAGCATGCAGAACATCGGCCCCGCAGGCGGGAACTGAGTTGCTAAGCGCGTGTTGCGTTAGCCGCGCCGGGCGTGAAGGCCCTACCTAACAAAGGCCCTAACGAAGGCGGATGAGGGGAGCGCCGCAAATGATTCGCGGGAAGTTCAGGCTGGCGTGACGTGGCAGCTACTTTGGCAGCATTGCCGCGATAGCAACGGCCCCCTCATCCGGCTTCGCCACCTTCTCCCCCACTGAAAAGCGTGGGGGAGAAGGCGCTCGATTGAAGGCCTTCGGCGAGCGTGTGAAGACGAAATCTACGAGCTGACCGCGCGGGTCTCGACCAGCCCTTCGAACACCTGCAACGCGAGATCGACGCGGCCGAGCGGCGCGGAGACTTGCACGCCGGCGACGCGGTGGCGTACGCGCTCGAGCGTCTCGCGCGCGATGGCGATGCCTTCGCGCAAGCCGTGCTCTTTGCTCTTCTCGCTGGCGATGCGCATCCGTTCCATGACTTCATCGGTCACGGAAACGCCCGGCACTTCGTTGTTCATGAACTGCGCGTTGCGGTACGACAGCAGCGGCCAGATTCCGGCGATCACCGGCAGGTGCATGTCCTGAATCTGCGTCAGGAACTTCTCCAGGACTGCGGCATCGAAGACCGGTTGCGTGATGGCGTACTCGGCGCCCGCTTTCACTTTCCAGTCGAGGCGGCGCAGCTCGTAATCGAGATCGAGATGGCCGGGATTGACGCCGACGCCGATCGTAAACTTGGTCGGCTCGCCGAATGGGTTGCCGCCGAGGTCGAGGCCGTGGTTCATGAGATTGGCCATGTTCGTGAGGCCGATCGAGTCGATGTCGAACACGGCGGTGGCATCGGGATACGGACCCATCTTCGGAGGATCACCGGTGATGAGCAGCAGATTGCGAAGGCCGAGCGCCGCGCATCCGAGGAGATCGGAATGCATGCCGAGGAGATTGCGGTCGCGGCAGCAATAGTGAAGAACCGTTTCGATGCCCACGCGTTGCTGGAGCAGGACGGCGACGGCGATCGCGCCCATGCGGTTCTGCGCGCGCGGACCGTCGGGAACGTTGACGGCATCGACGCCGGCCGCCCGGATCGAATGAACGGATTCGATCATCTTGTCGGGGTTGGGTCCCTTCGGCGGCACGATCTCGATCGTCGTGACGAACTCGCCGGCGGCGATTTTCTTTCCCCAGTTCGAGCGATCGGCGAACGGAATCGCCATCTTCGACTCGCTGTTTTTTTCATCCGCGCCGTGCTCGATGACGACGAACGAGCGGCGCGGCGACAGCGGCCGGACGGCGTCGGCCATGACCTTGATGTGCTCCGGCGTCGTCCCGCAGCAGCCGCCGAGAAACTTCACGCCCTTGTGAATGAGCCGCTTCGCGTACTTGGCCATGTAGTCGGGCGAAGCCATGTACATCTGGCGTCCGTTCACCTCGCGCGGCAGGCCGGCATTCGGCTGGGCGGAAATTTTCTTCGCCGTGACTGCGGTGATCTCCTCGATGGCGTCGAGCATGACATCCGGCCCGACCGAGCAATTGAGTCCGATGACGTCGGCGCCGGCGGCGTCGAGGCGTTGGGCGATCGTTCGCGGCACGTCGCCGTAGATCGTCCGTCCGTCGTTGCCGATCGTCATTTGCGCCACGATCGGAAGCGAGCAGATATCGCGGATCGCCAGAATGCCCTGCTCGATCTCGGCGATGTTGGACATGGTCTCGAGCACGAAGAGATCGACGCCGGCGTCGCGCAATGCCGCGGCCTGTTCACGGAAGTACTCGCGCGCTTCGTCGAGCGAGGTCGGTCCGTACGGCTCGATGCGAATGCCAAGCGGACCGATGGCGCCGGCGACGAAGACGGAATCGCCCGCGGCTTCGCGTGCGATCGCCGCACCGCGCTCGTTGATCTCACGAAGATCGTCCTCGATGCCGAAGCTGCGCAGCTTGATGCGGTTCGCGCCGTACGTGTTCGTCTCGAGGATCTCGGCACCAGCACGGACGTATTGCTTGTGCACTTCGAGCACGATCTCCGGATTGCGGAGATTCAGCTCGTCGTAGCACTTGTTGATGAACACACCTTTGGCGTAGAGCATCGTGCCCATGGCGCCGTCGAAGAGGTAAACGTGCTCGTCTGCGATTGCCTGGATGAAGTCGCGCATTGCGTTGCCTTGGTTGCCAAGTTGCCAGGTTCCCCAACTACCGAGGCAACCGGGCAACCTGGCAACCCGGCAACCAAACAAAAAGCCCCACGCCGGAATCGACGTGGGGCCAAATCGAAGAACGAATTCGAACTTGCCGGCTATTTAGCTTTTTTTACCCTGGTTGCAAGCGACCCCAAATCAATCCAGCGAGTCGCGAATGTAGGCCGTCACTGACTCTTTGTCAAATCCCTACGATGCTGGAGTGCGGAGAGACAAGAGGTCAGAGACAGGAACGAACTCTGATCTCTGATCTCCGCGTCTCTGATCTCCCTCCTTTGACTATCTCCCGAAGATTCGCCGCAATTTGTCCCACGCTCCTTCGACGTCGCGACGGCTTCGGTCGACGTCGTTGGCCCACTTGCGGAACTCTTCCAATGTGATCGCGGGAGGCTCGTCGAAGTTGCCGCGGTCGAAGAAGACGCGGCGAACGATATTGCCGAAGAAGCCGGCCGGACATTTGTGCGTTGGCGCGGTTCCGCTGAGAAAAACCTCCTGAATCGGCGGCGGGCAGCCGTCCTGCCAGAGCATGCCGGTCTCGGAGTCGATCTCGCGGAACGTCACGCCCGCGGGCGCTTTGGGCTCCGAATGAAGGTGCGGAATGGAGCTCATGTACGCGCCCCAGATCGGAATGGCCGCTTCCCCCGATGAGAGACGCAACGGCTCGCCGTGATCGAAGCCGACCCAGACGCTGGTAACCATGTCGGGGACGTAGCCGACGAACCAGGCGTCGCGGTAGTCGCTCGTCGTACCCGTTTTTCCGGCGACGTATCCGAGGCCGTAACGCTTCAGCCGCGAAGCCGTGCCTCGCTGGACCACGCCGCGCAACAGCGTGTGCAGAATGTAAGTCGCGTCTGCGTTGGCAACCCGTTTTTGTTGGAGCTCGTGAACATAGAGCTGCTTACCGTCTTTGTTGCGCACCTCGCGCAGCAGGTACGGTTCGACGCGAACGCCAAGGTTCGGAAACGGCGTGTACGCTGCCGTCAACTCCCGCATCGACACCTCGGTCACGCCAAGCGGCAACGCAGGAATCTTCGCGAACTTCTCTTCGAATCCGAAACGCTCAGCCGTGTCGACGACCTTCGCGACGCCGATGTCCTCGGTCAGCCGGACGGTCGGCACGTTCAGCGAATGCTCGAACGACTCGCGCAGCGTCACGCGTCCTCGATAGCGTCCATCGTAGTTGTGCGGCTCCCAGTTTTCGTGGCCGCTGACCTCGATCGACACAGGCGCGTCGAGCAGCAGCGAGGCCGTCGTCGCTTTCTTCGACGCGATGGCGGCGAGATACGCGAACGTCTTGAACGCCGAGCCGGGCTGGCGATGCATGGCCGAGGTTCGATCGAACGGCGAGAGGTTGTAATCGCTGCCGCCGACCAGCGCGCGAACGCCGCCGTTGCGCGGATCGACCGAAAGCAGCGCCACCTGCAGCGGCTCCGTGCGCGCCTGCGCGCGTAGCCACGAGTGCGTTGCTTCGAGCTGCGCGGGTACACGCGCGGCCAGGCGCTCGGCGCTTCGCTGCGCGTCCGGATCCATTTCGCAAGCGATCGTCAGACCGCCTTCGATGATCGGGCTCACGCCGATCTCTTTCACGATGTCCGCGCGAAGCGCACGCAAGTAAAACGGATACGGCGCGCGAGGAATCTGGCCGCCGCGGAACTCGATGCCGTGTTGCTTTGCGGCTGCAAACTGCGCGTCGCTGATCCAGTCGTGATCGTGCATGACGCCGAGGATGGCGTCGCGCCGCGCGCGCACGACGTCCGGCCGCTTCTCGGGCGTGTCGCGATTCGGAGCGCGAATCATCCCCGCGAGAACGGCCGCCTCATCGACGCGGAGCTCCGAGGGACGCTTATCGAAATAAACGCGCGACGCTTCGTCGATACCGAGCACCGGCTTGCCGCCGTTGTGCCCGAGGTAGACGTCGTTGAGGTAGATATCGAGGATCTCGTTCTTCGACATCCGCGCGTCGAGCAGAACCGCCAGCACGATCTCGGTGATCTTCCGCCGCCACGTTCGCTCCTGCGAAAGAAAACGCGACTTGATGATCTGCTGATCGATGGTCGAGCCGCCCGCGGTGATGCCGTGCGCGCGAATGTTGGCGAAGAGCGCGCGCGCCATGCCGATCGGATCAATGCCGAAGTGATGATGAAACCGCACATCCTCGGCGGCCAGAAACGCGCGCGCTACGTGATCCGGAATCGCAGCGATCGTGACCGGCGGCGTGGTGCGCCAGTCCAGCCCGTAGAGCGTGGCCACGCGAACTGGATTCTGATGCGCCGCGGAGACGATGACAGTCGGCGCGCGCCACGAGTGATTGACGAGCTGTCGCGTCA